>NZ_JAOWHQ010000070.1:0-88782 GCF_030332565.1 Citrobacter sp. Cpo109 | reverse complement strand
GGCTTTGTTGAATAAATCAGATTTCGGGTAAGTCTCCCCCGTAGCGGGTTGTGTTTTCAGGCAATACGCACGCTTTCAGGCATACCTGCTTTCGTCATTTTGTTCAGCGCTCGTACCAGGGCCATAGCCTCCGCAACCTGACCATCGTAGTCACGCAGCGTCAGTGAACCCCCGAACAGCTGTTTTACCCGGTACATCGCCGTTTCCGCTATCGAGCGACGGTTGTAATCTGTTGTCCATTTCCACCGCGCATTACTCCCGGTCATTCGCTGATTAGCCACTGCACGGTTACGGTCTGCATATTCACCGGGCCAGTAACCCGCACCTTTTCGGGGAGGGATAAGCGCGCTGATTTTCTTACGCCGCAGTTCATCGTGACAGAGCCGGGTGTCGTAAGCGCCGTCTGCCGATGCTGCCCTGATTTTTCTGTGAGTCTGCCGGATAAGACCCGGGAAGGCTTCTGAGTCCGTCACATTGTTCAGCGACAGGTCTGCACAGATGATTTCATGTGTGTTGCTGTCAACTGCCAGATGCAACTTTCGCCATATACGACGGCGTTCTTTGCCGTGTTTTTTGACTTTCCATTCGCCTTCACCAAAGACCTTCAGCCCGGTGGAATCAATCACCAGATGCGCGATTTCACCCCGGGTGAACGTTTTGAAACTGACATTAACCGACTTTGCGCGCTTGCTGACACTGGTGTAATTCGGGCAGCGCAACGGAACATTCATCAGTGTAAAAATGGAATCAATAAAACCCTGTGCAGCCCGCAGGGTCAACCTGAACACGCGTTTAATGACCAGAACGGTGGTGATGGCGAGATCAGAATAGCGCTGAGGTCTTCCCCGTGATGAAGGCGTTGTCGACTCATACCAGGCCTGAATAGCTTCATCATCCAGCCAGAAAGTTATGGAGCCACGGTTGATGAGGGCTTTATTGTAGGTGGGCCAGTTGGTGATTTTGAACTTTTGCTTTGCCACGGAACGGTCTGCGTTGTCGGGAAGATGCGTGATCTGATCCTTCAACTCAGCAAAAGTTCGATTTATTCAACAAAGCCGTTCTCACCATGTATAATATGCGGTGATTTATTGAGACGCTTCTTAGAAGTGTTGTTGAGTATGACATGACAGGGAGAGGTGTAGCTATATACTTCCTTTAGGAAGTAAGACTTTTTGGGGTTTATGGGGGTGCCAAAGGGTGCCAAATCTGACACCCCTCCGATTACAGACCGTGTGCCTTAATCCAGTTACGTACGGTGCTCTGTGACGTTCCGGTAGCAGTGCTGATAGCTTTGTAGCCTAAACCCTGTTTACGCAGCTCAAGTACCCGTTGCTCTGGTGTCTGTCCTGAGTCCTCAATAGCGTGGCGCTTCTCGGTGTTAGCCTTGAATGCTTCCAGCTCTTTCAGGCGGGACTCCATATCACCCAGGCGCTTCTCATGCTCATCCAGCTTACGCACTACCATAGCCGCGTTCTGTAAGCTCAGCAGGCCACTCGACAATGTATCGGCATCCATACGAATAGGGTTTCCCTGCTTTTGTGCGGTAACTACAGCCGGATGGCTTGCATTGGCTTTGAGGGCTTTCTTCATACGTTTACGCTGCTGAGGTCTATTCATCACGGGCTTAACATCCTTTCCGGGTAACAGATCACGCACGATTTGTACCGATGGTCGAGTCTCGCCAGTGCAGTAAACGTCTAGTGAGGTTCTTACTGCGTGGGTGACTTGGGATTGGTTTAGGCTAATACGATTGGGGTTCTGCATGGCAATACGTCGTATAGCGCTCTCTGCGCGTAGCTTCTCAGCTATCGCAGCCTTTAAATCATCTCGTCCGTGCTGCGCTCTGTAGCGTTCGTACAGCGCCTTCATTGATGGGGCTTGAAGGTCGTTAGCCGTTGGGACGTAACCCCTCTTGAATGCGCCCCACATAATGCGGTCAGTGTTTTTTAAATCGGTGGGAGTGTCGTCGAACTGGTTTGGCAGATCATCGGTCTGAAACATATTTCTCCTTTGGTTACGGTGCGGGGTGTGGTGCTGGGATTAAGTCTGAGGTTGCACCAATGGATTTACCCCGAGCACACGTGCCACGGAGAATTACAGGAGGGTGTGAAAGCGTTTTGTGCGGACTTCGCCTCCTTCCCTAGAGAGTGATATTCTAATTACCATCGTTTGTAAGACAGGATTTCTACAACCCTAGTCGGTACTCGCTTCCTTCCCCTTACAAGTGAGGTTCTAATTACCACATAGTAAATTCAATTACTTACAGAAGCTTAAGTTAAGGCAGCAGAATTGGATAAACCATTTAGATGTGTTTATTCCAGTGCCGTTTAACCGTTGCAATCCCGATACCTAGTTGTTTTGCTGCCGCTGACTGACTCAGGCCACCCTCCCTACATCGCTGTACACTCACAGTCGTGTCCTTAGCCTCGGGCCTGCCCAACTTAACGCCCTGAGCTTTCGCACGCCTTAGCCCTTCCTGAGTGCGCTCCCGGATACGGTCTTTCTCGAACTCAGCAAAGGCAGAAAACATCCGTAACATTAATTTACCCTCGGAGCTGGATAGGTCTGACACAGGCAAATCAAGTGATACCACTTTAACGCCCTTCTGCATGAGCATTTCAATAGTCTGCTGCACATCGATATTGTCACGGCCTAAGCGATCCAACTTCAACACAACAAGAACATCCCCGCTCTCTAGCTTATGCTCTACCAGTGACTTAAAACCATCACGCTGCATAGCAGGCACGCCACCGGATACTTGCTCTTGCACTACTCGGGCATCAGGTATCTCGTAGCCCGCATTATGAATAGCAAGCAATTGATTCTCGGTTGTCTGCTCGGTGGTTGAAACTCGACAATATGCAAATGTTCTCATCGTGTATGCTCCCTTGACTGGTATCAATTAACGGTATCATCGTATGTATTGGAATCACTTAATGTCAATGGCTATTTTAATGATGCCAATCATGATACCTAATTCTAGTATCACTTAACGAACGATTGTCGATACCAGACCAGCACCTACGATTAGCCGCATAAAAATCCATAACAATCCTAGCTATTGATACCGCGAAGCCTTTCAGGAAAAGGGCAAAGAGAACTATTAACACAACTGGTGTAGTGCAATCACATAATCGCTATAAACTACCGGAATAAAAAGAGAGTAAACTTCTTTAAAATCAACAAGTAAACAGTTCAACACTATACAGAGAGAGAGAAGCAAACCTCTTCACTAATTGAAGAATGCCGCAGGTTGATACAGGAAGCTGCACCGCATATCTGTGCTGTCACCAATAGACCCCCTACACTACGCTGCACCCTATAACCCCTCAGGTGCACCGCACATAACAAACGGCACTGTACCCACGCACGAACAACCTCGCTCAGAAGCTGAACAAGCGTCTGTACGTGAATTCTGATAGACCAGCAAGGTGAATCCCCAGCAGAACACACAGAGCGTTTGTAGTAGCGTTCCACAGCCACCCAGATCCGAAAGGCACACGGGGGAAAGGCTTCCTTTGGGTGGGGGACACCCCCTCGCCTGAATACAGTACTTTTCAGTCGTGGCCTTTTGGTACTTTAGTAAATATCGAGAAGCCTTGAGAATTAACTCATTACAAGATTTCAGACAATACAAGCCATAAAGCCCGTTGGTGGTAAGACAACGTGCGGAGCGTAGCGACTTCATCGGGGGTTATGTCAGACAGTGAAGTTTATCAGGATCGCCGTGTACCCTTTCGGGAGCGTGGCTGAGACGCTGGCAGAGCTTGCATATGGTTTGCAAGTACCGTAACCACCATAAAACCTGTTTATTCCCTGCAACGTCATCTCGACGTGTGGCATGTGGGAGCATCGGCAAAAATGCGCTTCACTGAAAGCTGTAGGAGTTATGCCGGGCGCTCGGCTTTTTGTTCGTTGTTGGGCTATCGCGGTAAGAACGTGGAACCACCGCCAGCTATTTGATATGCTCCCTAACCACATACCAGATCGCAGCAGCAATGAGTAGCCCCGTGGGTACCTTTAAAGGTAACACTGGTTACATCCGCTTTTAGCTTATTGATTCTAAAGAATATTTTAGAGTGGAAATAGCTGGAGCGGGCGAAGGGAATCGAACCCTCGTATAGAGCTTGGGAAGCTCTCGTTCTACCATTGAACTACGCCCGCATCGAAGAGCGTAAGGGATTATAAACCTTACGCTCTTCTTGGCAAGGGACTAACCGACTGACTGGCGATTAAATCACCGTCAGCATTTTGGCTTACTGCCCTGCGGCGGCAAATAACGCAGTGGATCGATAGCTGTCGCCCGATAGCGGATTTGGAAATGCAGCCGCACCGTAGTCGCATCCGAGCTGCCCATCGTCGCGATTTTCTGCCCGGCCTTCACGTTTTGACCGTTGTTCACCAGCATGGTGTCATTATGCGCATACGCAGTGATGTAGTCCTCACTGTGCTTAATCATGATGAGATTACCATAGCCCCGCAGCTGATTACCGACGTAAACCACCTTCCCGGCGCCGGCGGCATAAATCGGTGTACCGCGCGCAGCTGAGATATCAATGCCCTTATTGCCGCCGTCCGCGGTTGAATAAGGCAGGATCACCTTACCGCTGGCAGGCCACTGCCAGCAACGTTGCCCTACTGGTGGCCAGGAAGACTGCGGTACGGACGAAGACGGTCTGACCGCTGCCGTTTTGGTTGAGGATTTCTTGGTTGTTTTGCCAGAGTTAGAACTGGTTTTCGCGCCACCGCTGACCTTCAGTTTTTGCCCTACTTCAATGGTATAGGGCGGTGAAATATTATTCAGGCGGGCGATCTCTTTCACGCTGGTCCCGGTAGCGCGCGAAATACGGTATAGCGTATCCCCCCGCTTCACGGTATACACGGAGCCGGAATAACTTCCTGTATCAGACGACTTGCTCCCGGAACACCCTGCTAACAGCAGACCGACACACAGCAACATCACGATACCCAGGCCATTTTTCTTCAGGCGTCCTGCACTCAAAACAATACCTCGCAACATTTTCAGACGCTTTATCATAGCAGCCAGAAACCGGATGCCAAATCATATCGCGCAACGAACCGTCGGTCCTGGCATTTCACACCCTCTGTTAATCAATCTGACTTAATTAAGCATATAATATGGGTGCTTAAGATTGATGGTGGACGCTATGCGACAGGAACATGTCATTTTATTGAATGAGCAGGACCAACCCTGCGGAACGCTGGAAAAATATGCGGCGCATACCGCCACAACTCCCCTGCATTCCGCTTTCTCGTGCTGGATATTTAACGAGCAGGGCCAACTGCTGGTCACCCGCCGCTCGCTGCACAAAAAAGCCTGGCCTGGCGTCTGGACCAACTCTGTGTGTGGTCACCCGCAGCTGGGTGAAACCCACGAAGACGCTATTGTCCGCCGGGCTCGCTTCGAACTGGGTGCAGACATCGACTCGCTCAGCCCCGTATATGCTGACTTTCGTTATCGCGCTACAGACCCGAGTGGAATTGTGGAAAACGAAGTGTGCCCGGTTTATGCCGCACATATCGTCAGTGAGCTACAGCTAAACCCAGATGAAGTGATGGATTGCCAGTGGAGCAGTCTTGAGGATGTCTTAAGCGGGATTGACGCGACGCCGTGGGCTTTTAGCCCGTGGATGGTAATGCAGGCATCGAATGATAAAGCACGAGAATTATTGCGCGAGTTTGCTAACCGTAATTGATTGCCGGATGGCAACGCAAACGCGTTTTATCCGGCCTACGAATCGTCTCCACGTAGGCCGGATAAGGCATCAGCCGCCATCCGGCATTTCACATCTTACTTAACCGGGCGCATTGCCGGGAACAGGATCACGTCGCGGATGGTATGGCTGTTGGTGAACAGCATAACCATACGGTCGATACCAATGCCCAGACCCGCAGTCGGCGGCAGACCGTGTTCCAGAGCCGTAACGTAGTCTTCGTCATAGAACATTGCTTCGTCATCGCCCGCATCTTTAGCGTTAACCTGATCCTGGAAACGCTGCGCCTGATCTTCCGCATCGTTCAGCTCGCTGAAACCGTTACCGATTTCACGTCCACCGATGAAGAATTCGAAGCGGTCAGTGATTTCCGGGTTTTCATCATTACGACGCGCCAGCGGAGAAACTTCTGCCGGGTACTCGGTAATGAAGGTCGGTTGAATCAGGTGCGCTTCCGCAACTTCTTCAAAGATCTCGGTCACGATACGGCCCAGACCCCAGCTCTTCTCAACTTTGATGCCGATAGATTCAGCAATCGCTTTTGCAGAGTCGAAGTTATCCAGATCGGCCATGTTGGTTTCCGGGCGGTATTTCTGAATCGCTTCGCGCATGGTCAGTTTTTCGAACGGCTTACCGAAGTCGAAGACTTCTTCACCATAAGGCACTTCAGTCGTTCCCAGAACGTTCTGCGCCAGCGTACGGAACAGCGATTCGGTCAGTTCGATCAGATCTTTGTAGTCCGCATAAGCCATGTAGAGTTCCATCATGGTGAACTCTGGATTATGGCGAACAGAGATGCCTTCGTTACGGAAGTTACGGTTAATTTCGAATACGCGTTCGAAGCCGCCAACCACCAGACGCTTGAGGTACAGTTCCGGCGCGATACGCAGGTACATGTCCAGATCCAACGCGTTATGATGGGTGATAAACGGACGCGCTGCCGCACCGCCAGGGATCACCTGCATCATCGGGGTTTCTACTTCCATAAAGCCACGAGCAACCATGAACTGACGGATGCCAGCCATAATCTGTGAACGCACTTTAAAGGTATTGCGGGATTCATCGTTAGAGATGAGATCCAGGTAACGTTGACGATAGCGCGCTTCCTGATCCTGCAGACCGTGGAATTTGTCCGGCAGCGGGCGCAGTGCTTTGGTCAGCAGACGCAGTTCGGTGCAGTGGATAGACAACTCACCGGTCTTGGTCTTGAACAACTTACCTTTCGCGCCGAGGATATCGCCCAGATCCCATTTCTTGAACTGCTCGTTGTAGACGCCTTCCGGCAGGTCGTCGCGAGCTACGTACAGCTGAATACGGCCGCCAACGTCCTGCAGCGTAACGAATGATGCTTTACCCATAATACGACGGGTCATCATACGGCCAGCAACGGATACCTCAATGTTCAGCGCTTCCAGCTCTTCGTTTTCTTTCGCGTCGAAGTCAGCATGCAGTTGGTCTGAGGTATGATCGCGACGGAAATCGTTCGGGAACGGGATCCCCTGCTCACGCAGGCTCGCCAGCTTCTCACGGCGCGTTTTCAGTTCATTGTTAAGGTCGGCTACCGCGTCAGCGCCCTGTACGTGTTGTTCAGACATGTTGGTTCCTCATAACCCTGCTTTCAAACTTGCTTCGATAAATTGATCCAGGCTGCCATCCAGCACCGCCTGCGTGTTACGGGTTTCAACCCCGGTACGCAGATCTTTGATGCGGGAGTCATCAAGGACATAAGAACGAATCTGGCTACCCCAGCCGATATCTGACTTATTGTCTTCCATCGCCTGTTTCTCGGCATTCTTCTTCTGCATTTCCAGTTCATAAAGCTTCGCTTTCATCTGCTTCATGGCCTGGTCTTTGTTCTTGTGCTGTGAACGGTCGTTCTGACACTGCGTCACAATCCCGGTCGGGATGTGGGTAATACGCACCGCAGATTCCGTACGGTTAACGTGCTGACCACCCGCACCGGAGGCACGGTAAACGTCAATACGCAGGTCCGCCGGGTTGATATCGATATCAATATCATCGTCAACTTCCGGATAAACAAACGCAGAACTGAACGACGTATGGCGACGACCGCCGGAGTCGAACGGACTCTTACGAACCAGACGGTGTACACCGGTTTCAGTACGCAGCCAACCGTACGCATATTCGCCAGCAATTCGGATGGTCACGGATTTAATACCCGCCACTTCACCTTCAGATTCTTCAATAATTTCGGTCTTAAAGCCGCGCGCTTCAGCCCAACGCAGATACATGCGCATCAGCATGCTTGCCCAGTCCTGCGCTTCCGTACCGCCAGAACCTGCCTGAATATCGAGATAGCAATCTGCGCTGTCATATTCACCGGAGAACATACGACGGAATTCCAGCTGGGCCAGCTTATCTTCCAGCGTGTCGAGTTCTGCTACGGCTTCGTTAAAGGTTTCTTCGTCGTCGGCTTCTACAGCCAGCTCCAACAGGCCGGAGACATCTTCCAGGCCCTGGCTCATCTGATCGAGCGTATCGACGATGGCCTCAAGAGAAGAACGCTCTTTACCCAGCGCCTGCGCGCGTTCGGGTTCGTTCCATACGTCCGGCTGTTCCAGCTCGGCGTTTACTTCTTCCAGACGCTCTTTCTTGGCATCATAGTCAAAGATACCCCCTAAGAACGTCAGAGCGCTCCGTGAGGTCCTGAATGCGGTTATTTACCGGATTAATTTCAAACATTGTCTGATTTCTTTTATTGGACTAGTCAAAATGCGGTGATAAGAGCGGGATTGTAACTAATCCACGCCCTTTTTTATAGCGATTAGTGACGCTAAAGTGGCCAGATATTGTCGATTATAATCTGCAAGCTGCGGTTGCCGCGAAACTCATTAATATCCAGTTTGTAGGCAAGCTGAACTTCGCGCACGCCGTTGTCCGGCCAGCAGGTGGTATCGACATTAAACGCAATACCGTCCAGCAGTGGACCACCGCCTACGGGCTCGACCATTACCTTCAGATGACGCTCACCGACCAGACGCTGCTGGAGCAAACGGAAATGCCCGTCAAACAGCGGTTCCGGGAACATTTGTCCCCACGGTCCGGCATCGCGCAGCATTTGCGCGACCTCCATGGTCATCTCCGACGCGTTCAGTGGGCCATCCGACACCACTTCACCTTGCAGTAAGGCGGGATCCAACCACTCGGTTACCAGTTCGCCAAAACGCTGCTGGAAACGCTCAAACTGCGCCTCTTCAAGCGATAAGCCCGCCGCCATGGCGTGACCGCCAAACTTGAGGATCATGCCCGGATAAAGGGTGTCCAGGCGCTCCAGCGCATCGCGCATGTGCAGCCCCTGAATCGAACGCCCGGATCCTTTGAGGGTACCGTCACCTGCCGGGGCAAACGCTATCACCGGGCGATGGAATCGCTCTTTAATACGCGATGCCAGAATCCCCACTACGCCCTGATGCCACTCGGGATGATACATAGCCAGACCGCCAGGTAGCGTATCGCTACTGCGTTCCAGCTTTTCACACAGGGTCAGCGCTTCTGCCTGCATACCCTGCTCAATTTCTTTGCGCGTCTGGTTGAGTGCGTCCAGCTCATTGGCCAGCACGCGCGCTTCACCAATGTTGTCGCACAACAACAGCGCTACGCCAACGGACATATCGTCCAGACGCCCTGCCGCATTCAGCCGTGGCCCGAGGGCAAAACCTAAATCACTGGCTGCCAGCTTTAGGGGGTCGCGATTGGAAATCTCCAGCAGCGCTTTAATACCTGGGCGGCATTTTCCGGCGCGGATACGGCTTAAGCCTTGCCACGTCAGAATGCGGTTATTGGCATCCAGCGGGACCACGTCCGCCACCGTGCCAAGCGCAACCAGATCGAGCAAATCAGCCAGGTTCGGCGGTGCAATGCCTCGCTCATCAAACCAGCCTTTGTCACGCAGGAAAGTGCGCAGCGCCAGCATCAGATAGAAAGCTACACCAACGCCTGCCAGCGATTTCGACGGGAACTCACAGTCGTGCAGGTTAGGATTGATGATCGCCTCTGCGCCCGGCAGCGTATCCCCTGGCAGGTGGTGATCGGTTACAACGACCGGGATCCCCAACGTTCTGGCATGCTCGACACCCATGTGAGACGAGATGCCGTTGTCTACGGTAACAATCAGCTGAGCACCACGGGCATGGGCCTGATCAACGACTTCCGGGCTTAAACCATAACCGTCCTCAAAACGATTTGGCACCAGGTAGTCAACGTTACTGCAGCCCAACGCGCGCATCGCCAGGATGCTTAGCGCCGTGCTGGTCGCGCCATCGGCATCGAAATCGCCGACAACGATGATGCGAGTTCCCGCACGAAAGGCGTTGTAGAGGATCTCAACCGCCTTTTCGACACCGTTTAAATGCTGCCACGGCAGCATTCCTTTCACGCTACGTTCAAGTTCCTGCGCGCTGCGCACGCCGCGACTGGCGTATAAACGGCGCAGCAGTGGCGGCAAGTCGGCAGGTAACTCGGCTGTCTCGTCGGCCTCACGCCGACGAAGTTGTATCTGTTGTTTCACGCGAATTATTTACCGCTGGTCTGTTTTGCATGTGCGTCGAGGAATTCTTTCATCTCTTTCGGGCCCTGATAACCAGGTACGACATAGCCATTGCTCAGCACAATCGCCGGTGTACCGCTGACGCCAAACTGTACGCCCAGCGCATAGTGGTTAGCGATATCCACATCACAGGTCGCCGCTTTCACGCCCTTGCCTGTCATCGCGTCGTCAAAGGCTTTGTTTTTGTCCTTAGCACACCAGATAGACTTCATGTCCTGCTCAGCCTGACTGTCCAGCCCCTGACGTGGGAAGGCCAGATAACGTACGGTGATCCCCAACGCATTGTAATCTTTCATCTCTTCATGCAGCTTGTGGCAGTAACCACAAGTGATGTCGGTGAAAACGGTAATGACGTGTTTTTCCTGCGGCGCTTTGTAGATGATCATCTCTTTTTCCAGCGCGTTCAGATGTTTCATCAGCAGTTGGTTGGTGACATTCACCGGACTTGCGCCGCTCACGTCGTACATCGGTCCCTGAATAATATGTTTACCGTCTTCGGTAACGTACAGCACGCCGCTATTGGTCAGTACAGTTTTCATGCCCGCAACCGGAGCAGGTTGAATCTCGGTGCTCTGCACACCCAGCTTTGCTAATGACTGACGAATTGCCGCGTCGTCTGCATGTACCATGCCGGAAAACGCCGTCGCCAGCAGGGTGAACATCATAAAACGTTTTTTCATAGCCTATCCTATCCTGTCAGCACTCACGCTCGCGGGTGATGCTGTTGATGTAGTTGCCGCAAGCGCTCCGTTGCGACATGAGTATAAATTTGCGTTGTCGAGAGATCGCTATGCCCCAGTAGCATCTGCACCACGCGCAGGTCTGCGCCATGGTTAAGCAGATGCGTGGCAAACGCGTGCCGCAGGACGTGCGGTGACAGCTTTTCGCTGTCGATTCCCGCCAACACAGCATAGTGTTTGATACGATGCCAGAAGGTCTGACGGGTCATCTGTTGCGCCCGCTGACTAGGAAACAGCACATCAATCGATACGCCGTTGAGCAACCATGGACGCCCATGCTCCAGGTATGTTTCCAGCCAGTACACAGCCTCCTCACCCAACGGGACAAGGCGCTCTTTGTTACCTTTACCGATCACCCGTACCACACCCTGACGCAGGCTGACGTCACTCATCGCCAGTCCTACCAGTTCAGACACGCGCAGGCCTGTTGCATACAGCACTTCCAGCATGGCTTTGTCGCGTAGCTCCAGCGGTTGCTCAACAAGCGGCGCTTGTAGCAGCCGCTCAACCTGTGCTTCGCTGAGATCTTTAGGCAGGCGCTGCGGAAGTTTAGGTGATGCAAGCGAGGCGCTGGGGTCATCTTCACGATATTTTTCGCGGTACAGATGCTGAAAAAAACGTCGCGTCGCACTGAGCAAACGTGCGGAACTGGTGGCTTTATACCCTCCATCCATCCGCTCAGCCAGCAAGGCTTGCAGATCATCACTTTGCGCGGTCGCAAGCGAAGCGCCGCGGTGATGTAACCATTCCACAAGCATGGTCAGATCGCGACGATACGCACTTAATGTGTTTTCCGCCAGATTTCGTTCCAGCCACAGGGCATCAAGAAACTGCTCGATGCGCGCCAGATCCTGTTCCACTCGCGCCCCTTATTCCACTCTCATTTTTGATGCATTATGCCTCATTGTGCCGAGAATGCGGCGATTCTGTTACACTACCCGCAACGCTACAGCAGAATTGAGATGTTTACGTCATGAACATGGGTCTTTTTTACGGTTCCAGCACCTGCTACACCGAAATGGCAGCAGAAAAAATCCGCGATATCCTGGGTCCCGAACTGGTGACACTGCACAACCTCAAAGACGATTCCCCGACCCTAATGGAGCAATATGACGTGCTCATTTTGGGCATTCCAACCTGGGATTTCGGTGAAATTCAGGAGGACTGGGAAGCGATCTGGGAGCAACTGGACGACCTCAACCTGGAAGGCAAGATTGTCGCACTTTACGGTATGGGCGATCAGTTGGGATACGGCGAATGGTTCCTGGATGCGTTGGGTATGCTGCACGATAAACTGATCACCAAAGGTGTAAAGTTTGTCGGCTACTGGCCCACAGAAGGCTACGAATTCACCAGCGATAAACCCGTCATTGCTGATGGACAACTGTTTGTTGGCCTGGCGCTGGATGAGACGAACCAGTACGATCTCAGCGATGAACGCATTCAGGCCTGGTGCGAGCAAATTCTTGGGGAAATGGCCGAGCACTGGTCCTGATAACCGATTTGCCGGATGACGGCGTAAATGCCTTATCCGGCCTGCATGACGCACCTAACTGTAGGCCTTCAAGCTGCGCGCCATCAGGCATGCGTCATGCGTTACCCTTGCTTCGCCTTTTGCAGCATCAACCGCCGTAAATCCCGCCACTCTGCATCATCCATACTGTCTGCTGCCAGCCACAAATGTTGACGTTTTCCGGCATCAGATCGCAAACGCAGCATCATGCCTGTTTTAACCATCCAGGGGGCGCTAACGATAGACCACTCTTGCCCTTGCCAGCGCAGACGGCCATCCATCAACAGCCGAATCTCACCCTGACAGGCGTTGATTCTACGCTGACTGCGAACGCTATCGAACACCACCAGAGAGAGCAAAACCAGCCATAATGGGGTGTAGCTCAATGGCCAGGGCATCAATAAAATAAATACCGCGACCAGCCCATGAATTAGCAGTGAAAGCCACTGCGCGCGCCATGATACGCGTAAATCAGATTGCCACTGGACCACGTTCCCGATTCCGTGTCTGGATAAGTCGCACCATCTGTTCCAGCTGCTCATCAGCTGGTTTCCCATGATTCATCAACCAGTTAAATAAATCTGGATCATCACATTCTAGCAGACGGATAAAGATACGTTTTTCTTCGTCACTTAAGCTGTCATATTCATGTTCGAAAAACGGCATGATCGAGATGTCCAGCTCGCGCATACCGCGGCGGCATGCCCAATGAATACGTGCTTTGTTGTTAATATCCATGTTCTTCTCCCTGTCTCGCGAAAACGAAGTATCCCGCTATTGTAACGTGTTTTTCCCGCTCTTTTTACGGGAATATCAGTAAACTGAAGCTCGCTCGCTAAATAAAACCTTATTAAGCCAAAGGATTCACCATTTTTGGATGTCTCCTCGCAAAGCGCAACATATGGCACAAATAGCCTGTTTAAACCGCTTGCAATGGGCCATAGCTCTTTTACCATTAGTCATTATCACTGCGTTAAGCAAATCAGGACATTATTATGGCTTTTACATCTTTTCCTCCTCGCCAGCCTTTCGCGTCAACGCGTTTGCCTCTGACGCTAATGACGCTCGATGACTGGGCGCTCGCCACCATCACCGGTGTCGACAGTGAGAAGTATATTCAGGGTCAGGTCACGGCGGATGTCAGCCAGATGACCGAGCATCAGCACCTGTTGGCTGCACATTGTGACGCCAAAGGTAAAATGTGGAGCAACCTGCGTCTGTTCCGCCAGGGCGACGGTTTTGCATGGCTTGAGCGCCGTAGCCTGCGTGATGCGCAGCTCAGCGAGCTGAAAAAATATGCGGTCTTCTCGAAGGTGGTGATTGCCCCGGACGATGAACGAGTACTGCTGGGCGTAGCGGGATTCCAGGCACGTGCAGCGCTGGCCAATCTCTTTAGCGAATTGCCGAACAGTGATAAGCAGGTCATTACCGAAGGTGCCTCCACGGTATTGTGGTTCGAACACCCTGCCGAACGTTTTCTGCTGATCGTTGATGCCACCACAGCAGAAACCTTGGTTGAAAAGCTGCGTGGCGAAGCTGAGTTAAATAACAGCCAGCAGTGGCTGGCGCTGGATATCGAAGCGGGTATCCCCGTTATTGATACAGCCAACAGTGCACAGTTTATTCCACAGGCTACCAATCTGCAGGCTCTGGGCGGGATCAGCTTTAAAAAAGGCTGCTACACCGGTCAGGAAATGGTGGCTCGTGCAAAATTCCGCGGAGCCAACAAACGCGCCATGTGGACTTTGGCGGGTGCCGCCGGTCGAGTACCGGAAGCGGGTGAAGACCTGGAGCTGAAAATGGGCGAGAACTGGCGCCGTACCGGCACCGTACTCGCCGCAGTACAACTGGCTGATGGTCAGATACTGGTGCAGGTTGTGATGAATAACGACATGGAGGCCGACAGCGTGTTCCGCGTTCGTGAAGACGCGAAAACGCTGCATATCGTACCGCTGCCATATTCGTTAGACGAAGAGTAATTGGTAGGCCTGATAAGCGCAGCGCCATCAGGCAATTCGGCACAGGCTACCGGATTGCGGCGTTGGCTTGTCCGGCCTATAAAATACAGTCCGGGCGAGGCGTTTACGCCGCCCCCGGGATTACACTGAATCTATGCGTGTTATCCCACATACAGATAGATCGCCAGGAAGTGGCAAACGCTGCCGCCCAGCACAAAGCCGTGCCAGATCGCATGGTTGTAAGGAATACGCTTACAGACGTAGAAAATTACGCCCAGCGAATACACCACACCGCCAACAGCCAGCAACGTCACGCCTCCCGCCGCCAACTTAACCGCCAGTTGATACACAACAATCAGCGAAAGCCAGCCCATCGTCAGGTAGGTTACCAGTGACAGAACCTTAAACCGGTGCGCAATGGTTAGTTTGAATAAAATACCGATCAGCGCCAGGCTCCAGATAACAATCATCAGCCCACGTGCCAGCGGCGAATCAAGCCCTACCAGCAGAAATGGTGTATAGGTCCCGGCAATCAGCAGATAAATCGCACAGTGGTCGAATTTTTTCAGCCAGACTTTCGCTCTCTGATGGGGGATCGCGTGATACAAAGTTGAGGCGAGGAACAGCAGGATCATGCTGCCGCCGTACAGGCTATAGCTGGTAATCGCCATAGCGCTGGCGTTGGTATCCACTGCCTGGACCAGCAATAACACCAGTCCGACAATCCCAAACACCAGCCCGATACCGTGACTGATGCTGTTGGCTATTTCCTCTGCCAGCGAATATCCCTGCGCGATTAATGGCTTCTGAACCATAACTTACTCCCGAGAAACGAACCCTATCGTGATTGCTCCTCTAGCGTAACTGAGAATGGTTCCAGTGAACACCTGTTAGCTAAAATAATTACCAGATAAATATTTATCATTAAAAATCATAGTGTTAGATTTTAAATTTCAGCTAACATGCGTACCATTAAAATCAAAGGCATTTAAAATCAATCACATAAAATTGCGTCTGATCCGGATAAATCTCGGCAATGACATGTTTAAGTTCTTCAAGCGTCATGTTTTCCTGCCGGGCATGTTTATCCGTCAGCGTATCCAGCGTGACGGTTGAGGTGCCTACAACCTCAATCGTGCAGAAGTAACCGTCATCTTCGAAGCGCCCAACCCGTAAAATGTCCCCGGCTTTGAAGTGTGATTCGGACTCGTCACGAATAGTGATGGTCTTGCGTCCGGCCAGAATGTCATCCTGGAAACGCTGAAAAAAAGTGATGTCATTTGGCTGCATGTTATTATTCCCTGTAGATGAAGTCTGATGAGTGAGTTTTGCCATTGTGAGTATGTTCTCCCACGCTGCCATCGCCAGTCTCAACAATCTTGAGATGCTGGTCTACAACTATGTCATCAAAAACCGTGACAAAGTCATGTACATGACCATTCGCGAACTGGCCGATGCCGTGGGTGTTTCCACTACCACCGTACTGCGCTTTTGCCGCAAGCTTAAGTGTGAAGGTTACTCAGAATTTCGCGTGCGCTTCAAATTATATTTAGAGCAGAATGAACCGCAACAGGCTAATTTCGGTGCCAGCGAAATTATCAGCTTCTTTAAAGGCGTTAATAACGATGAGTTCGATAATCTGCTCGATCAGGCTGTTGATATTATATTATCTTCCGAACGTATTATATTCGTCGGAGCGGGAACATCCGGAGCCTTAGCCAAATATGGCGCACGTTTTTTCTCAAACGTTGGAAAATTCAGTAATCACATTGATGATCCTTATTTCCCGGTAACGAATGACATGGCCAGAAACGCGCTGGCGATCGTGCTTTCTGTTTCCGGTGAAACAGAAGAGATCCTGCGCTTTGCCAGCCAGTTCAGCCTGCATAACTGTAAGGTCCTGTCTGTCACCAGTCATGAACATTCGCGGCTGGCCAAATTGGCTGACTTTAATCTCTCCTGGCACGTTCCACAGACGCGCATTGCCGGGGTATACGATATAACCACGCAAATCCCTGTTATTTATATTCTGGAGTCACTCGGCCGCAAGTTGGCGAAAAGAATAGCGTAAAAAAACAATCTGTTTTTTGGATGTAACAAATCACATTAGCGCTATTTTGTTATATCGTGACATTTATCTTTCCTTTGTTAGACTCAAAATCAGATTGTATTAATTTGAGACTGAGCGCAGATGAAAAAACTTACCTTACCAAAAGATTTTTTATGGGGTGGCGCGGTTGCGGCGCACCAGGTTGAAGGCGGCTGGAACAAAGGTGGCAAAGGCCCCAGCATTTGCGACGTACTGACCGGAGGGGCACACGGCGTTCCGCGAGAAATCACTCAGGAAGTTGAACCCGGTAAGTACTACCCCAACCACGAAGCTGTCGATTTTTACGGTCATTACAAAGAAGACATCAAGCTGTTTGCTGAGATGGGCTTCAAATGCTTCCGCACCTCAATCGCCTGGACCCGTATCTTCCCCAAAGGGGATGAAAGCCAGCCGAATGAAGAAGGGCTAAAGTTCTACGACGACATGTTCGATGAACTGCTGAAGTACAACATCGAACCGGTCATCACCCTTTCCCACTTTGAAATGCCGCTGTACCTTGTTCAACAGTACGGTAGCTGGACCAATCGTAAAGTCGTCGATTTCTTTGTCCGATTCGCTGAAGTCGTTTTTGAGCGCTACAAGCACAAGGTCAAATACTGGATGACCTTTAACGAGATCAATAACCAGCGCAACTGGCGCGCACCGCTGTTTGGTTATTGCTGCTCCGGCGTGGTGTATACCGAGCATGAAAACCCGGAAGAAACCATGTACCAGGTGCTGCATCACCAGTTCGTGGCCAGTGCTCTGGCAGTGAAAGCCGCACACCGCATCAACCCGGAAATGAAAGTCGGCTGCATGCTGGCGATGGTGCCACTGTACCCGTTCTCCTGTAAGCCTGAAGATGTGATGTTCGCGCAGGAATCAATGCGTGAGCGCTACGTTTTCACCGACGTTCAACTGCGCGGCTACTATCCATCATATGTACTGAACGAGTGGGAACGCCGCGAATTCAATATCCGAATGGAAGCCGGAGATGAGCAAATCCTGCGTGAAGGCACCTGTGACTATCTCGGATTCAGTTACTACATGACCAACGCGGTAAAAGCGGAAGGCGGCAGCGGCGATGCCATTTCTGGTTTTGAGGGCAGCGTACCGAACCCGCACGTAAAAGCGTCCGACTGGGGCTGGCAGATTGATCCGGTCGGTCTGCGTTACGCCTTATGTGAACTGTATGAGCGCTATCAGAAACCGCTATTTATCGTAGAAAACGGATTTGGTGCCTACGACAAAGTGGAAGAAGACGGCAGCATCAACGACGACTATCGCATCGACTATTTGCGCGCCCACGTTGAAGAGATGATGAAAGCGGTAACCTATGATGGCGTAGACCTGATGGGCTACACGCCGTGGGGCTGCATCGACTGTGTCTCGTTCACCACCGGTCAGTACAGCAAACGTTACGGCTTTATCTACGTGAACAAACACGACGACGGCACCGGCGATATGTCGCGTTCACGCAAGAAAAGTTTTAACTGGTACAAAGAGGTGATTGCCAGCAACGGCGAGAAACTTTGATTTTTTGCCGGATGGCGGCGTAAACGCCTTTTCCAGCCTACAGATTAAATTCCCGTAGGCTGGATAAGCATAGCGCCATCCGGCGATTAAATCCTACTTCCCGCCAGCCAGTTCCAGAAAACTTCCCGTTACGTAGGACGCCTTCTCGCTCAGCAGCCAGGTAATCGCCTGCGCGACCTCCTCCGGTTGTCCGCCGCGCTGCATAGGCAACATCGATTTCACGCGATCGACCCTTCCCGGCTCGCCGCCTGATGCGTGCATTTCAGTGTAGATAAGACCAGGTCGCACGCAGTTTACGCGGATCCCTTGCGCCGCAACCTCCAGCGCAAGGCCGGTGGTGAGCGTGTCCACAGCGCCTTTTGAGGCTGCGTAATCAACATATTCGAATGGCGCACCAAGCCGCGATGCAGCCGAAGAGACATTTACAATCGCCCCGCCTTGCCCTCCGTGTTTGAACGACATCCGCTTTACCGCTTCCCGACAACACAAAAAATAGCCGGTAACATTGGTCGCCAGCACGCGGTTAATTCTTTCAGCGGTTAGGCTTTCCACCGTGCTCTGTTCAAACAAAATCCCGGCATTATTCACTAACGCAGTCAGTGGTTCACCTTCGCGGTCAATAGATTCAAACATTGCCACAACCTGGCTTTCATCGCTGATATCAGCCCGTAGAGCAAACGCCTTTCCCCCGGCAGCGACAATGGTATTCACCACCTCCGTTGCCGCACGGATATTGTGATGAAAGTTAACCGCAACCGTGTAACCCTCTTGCGCTAACTGCAGCGCGGTTGCCCGCCCGATGCCACGACTGCCGCCAGTAACCAGTGCGATTCCCATGGATACCTCCAGATATGAAAAAGCCGGGAGGCGACTTCGCCTTACCCGGCCTACAAAAGCTTTACTGCGCGGAAAAGTTACTGATATTCGCTCATCGGCACGCAGGAGCAGAACAGGTTACGGTCACCGTAAACATCATCAAGGCGTTTCACGGTCGGCCAGTATTTGTTCGCCACACCAGCCGGGAAGACGGCGATTTCGCGGCTATAACCGTGATTCCACTCCGCGACAAGCTCGTTTTGCGTGTGCGGCGAGTTAACCAGCGGGTTATCTTCCAGTGACCATTCACCGGCTTTCACGCGATCGATTTCAGCGCGGATTGCCAGCATCGCATTGATAAAGCGATCAAGTTCCACTTTGCTTTCAGATTCAGTCGGTTCAACCATCAGGGTACCCGCGACCGGGAATGACATAGTCGGCGCATGGAAACCGTAATCGATCAGACGCTTGGCAATATCCAGTTCGCTAATGCCGGTCTCTTCTTTCAGTGGGCGAATGTCGAGAATACATTCATGCGCCACGCGACCGTCGCGACCGGTATACAGTACCGGATAAGCATCTTTCAGACGGCTGGCAATGTAGTTAGCATTAAGGATCGCCACCTGGCTTGCCTGCTTCAGACCTTCTGCGCCCATCATACGGATGTACATCCAGCTGATTGGCAGAATAGATGCGCTACCGAACGGCGCCGCAGAAACTGCGCCCTGACGGGTGAGCATTCCTTCAATCTGCACTACGCTGTGACCCGGTACGAACGGTGCCAAATGTGATTTGACGCCAATCGGTCCCATACCTGGGCCGCCGCCGCCGTGCGGAATGCAGAATGTTTTATGCAGGTTGAGGTGCGAGACATCTGCGCCGATAAAGCCTGGCGTGGTGATCCCAACCTGAGCGTTCATGTTCGCGCCATCAAGGTAAACCTGGCCGCCAAACTGGTGTACAACGTCGCACACTTCACGGATCGTTTCTTCATACACGCCGTGAGTAGACGGATAGGTCACCATGATGCAGGAGAGGTTCGCAGCATGTTGTTCTGCTTTTGCTCGCAGATCGTCCAGGTCAATGTTGCCGTTCTTATCACAGGCGACAACCACTACCTGCATCCCCGCCATCTGTGCGGATGCCGGATTGGTGCCGTGGGCAGAAGCCGGGATCAGACAGATATCGCGATGGCCTTCGTTACGGCTTTCGTGATAGTGACGAATCGCCAGCAGACCCGCATACTCGCCCTGCGCGCCGGAGTTCGGCTGCATGCAGACGGCGTCATAACCGGTCAGTTTTACCAGCCACTCGGAAAGCTGGCCGATCATCTGGTGATAACCTTCTGCCTGCTCTGGCGGGCAGAACGGGTGAAGTTCAGCGAATTCCGGCCAGGTGATAGGGATCATCTCGGCGGCAGCGTTCAGCTTCATGGTGCAAGAACCCAGCGGGATCATTGCCTGGTTCAGCGCCAGATCTTTGCGCTCCAGCGAGTGCATGTAGCGCATCATCTCGGTTTCGCTGTGATAGCGATTAAACACCGGATGGCTGAGGATCGCATCGTCACGCAGCATGCTGTCCTGAATGGAACGGCTGTCGAGCGCCACATCTTTATCCAGCGTATCTATATTCAAACCGTGGCTGTCGCCCAGCAGAACATTGAACAACTGCACCACGTTTTCACGGGTGGTGGTTTCATCAAGCGTAATACCTACCGCGTTATGGATATCGCTACGCAGGTTGATTTCTGCCGCTTCGGCACGCGCCAGCACAGCCGCTTTGTCGGCCACTTCAACACACAGAGTGTCGAAGTAGTGCGCATGGCGCAGCTTCAGCCCTTTCTGCTGCAGACCGGCCGCCAGAATATCAGTCAGGCGGTGGATGCGATTAGCGATACGTTTCAGGCCAACCGGACCATGATAAACGGCATACAGGCTGGCGATGTTGGCCAGCAGAACCTGCGAGGTACAAATGTTGGAGTTCGCTTTCTCGCGGCGGATATGCTGCTCGCGAGTCTGCATCGCCATGCGCAGTGCGGTATTGCCCGCCGCATCTTTCGATACGCCGATAATACGGCCTGGCATGGAGCGTTTGAATTCGTCTTTAGCGGCGAAGAATGCCGCGTGTGGGCCGCCGTAACCCATCGGAACGCCGAAGCGTTGCGCAGAGCCGAAAACAATATCCGCGCCCTGTTTGCCCGGTGCAGTCAGCAGTACCAGCGCCATAAAGTCGGCAGCGACACTGACCACAACTTTACGGGATTTCAGCTCGGCAATCAGTTTGCTGTAGTCGTGTACTTCACCGGTGGTGCCAACCTGCTGCAACAGCACGCCAAACACATCCTGGTGATCCAGTGCTTTCGCCGCGTCATCAACAATGACGTCAAAGCCAAAGGTTTCTGCACGGGTGCGAACCACGTCCAGCGTTTGCGGGTGAACATCAGCCGCCACAAAGAAACGGTTGGCATTTTTCAGTTTGCTGACACGTTTGGCCATCGCCATGGCTTCAGCAGCCGCAGTGGCTTCATCCAGCAGAGAAGCAGAAGCCATATCCAGGCCCGTCAGGTCCAGTGTGACCTGTTGGAAGTTCAGCAAAGCTTCCAGTCGTCCCTGGGAGACTTCCGGCTGATACGGCGTATATGCGGTGTACCAGCCTGGGTTTTCCAGCATGTTACGCAGAATAACCGGTGGCAACTGCACGGCGGTGTAGCCCATGCCAATGTAGGACGTGAAGCGCTTGTTACGCCCGGCGATGGCTTTTAATTCAGCCAGCGCAGCGTATTCGGTCGCCGCCTCGCCCACCTGTGGCGGGGTTGCGAGCTGAATGTCTTTCGGCACAATCTGGCCGATCAGCGCGTTTAACGACTCGGCGCCAACCGCATTCAGCATCTCTTGCTGCTGCGCGGCGTCCGGTCCGATGTGGCGTTCAATGAAAGCGCCGCTGTTTTCAAGCTGGCTTAACGTCTGTGTCATGGGCGATGGTTCCTGAAACGTGCAGTGAATCGTGATGGTCTCTGTCTACGTGCCCGGTGGCGCTAGCGCTTACCGGGCCTACGCATGCTTTGTAGGCCGGATAAGCGCAGCGCCATCCGGCAAAAGCGTATTTACTCGTCTTCTAACAAAGCTTCGTATGCGGTCGCATCCAACAGCGATTCAATTTCGCTTTCATCGCTGGCTTTGATTTTGAAAATCCAGCCACCCGCATACGGCTCGCTGTTGACCAGTTCCGGGGAGTCGCTGAGCGCATCGTTAACCGCAACAATCTCACCGCCTACTGGCGCATAGATATCGGATGCCGCTTTTACGGACTCCGCAACGGCGCAATCATCGCCCGCGCTGACGGTGGCGCCAACTTCTGGCAGGTCAACGAAAACCATGTCACCTAACAGCTCCTGAGCGTGTTCGGTGATACCAACGGTGTAAGAGCCGTCAGCTTCTTTGCGCAGCCATTCGTGTTCTTTGCTGTATTTCAGTTCTGCAGGTACGTTGCTCATCAATCAATCTCCAAAAAAGGATGAATTACGCGACGGCTTTGCCGTTACGCACAAAAACAGGTTTAGTCACTTTTACCGGCATTTCACGGTTACGGATCTGTACGATCGCAGTCTCACCGATACCCGCAGGCACACGCGCCAACGCGATGCTGTAACCCAGGGTTGGGGAGAATGTGCCACTGGTGATAATGCCTTCATGCTGGTTGCCAGAAGCATCGGTGAAACGCACCGGCAGTTCATTACGCAGCACGCCCTTCTCAGTCATCACCAGCCCGACCAGCTGTTCGTGGCCTTTTTCACGCTGCATTTCCAGCGCTTCACGACCAATAAAGTCGCGGTCAGCCGGTTCCCACGCGATGGTCCAGCCCATGTTGGCCGCCAGCGGAGAAATACCTTCGTCCATCTCCTGGCCATACAGGTTCATACCCGCTTCCAGACGCAGGGTGTCACGCGCGCCGAGACCGCAAGGTTTGACACCAGCCTGAACCAGCGCACGCCAGAAATCTGCCGCCTTTTCATTCGGCATGGCAATTTCATAACCTGCTTCGCCGGTATAACCGGTGGTTGCGATAAACAAATCACCTGCCTGAACGCCGAAAAACGGCTTCATGCCTTCAACCGCATGACGCTGCTCGTCAGTAAACAACGTAGCTGCTTTTTCCTGCGCGTTTGGACCCTGCACCGCAATCAGCGACAGGTCGTCACGAACAGTGATGTCGATGGCGTAAGGTTCAGCGTGTTGGGTAATCCAGGAGAGGTCTTTTTCGCGGGTGGCGGAGTTTACAACGAGGCGGAAGAAATCTTCAGTGAAGTAGTAGACAATCAGGTCATCTATCACGCCGCCCGAAGCGTTGAGCATCCCGGAGTAGAGGGCTTTACCCGTCTTCGTTAGCTTCGCGACGTCGTTTGCCAGCAGATAACGCAAGAACTCCCGGGTGCGGCTACCGCGCAGGTCGACGATGGTCATATGCGACACATCAAACATTCCGGCGTCGGTGCGAACAGCATGGTGTTCATCGAGCTGAGAACCGTAATGCAGTGGCATCATCCAGCCATGGAAATCGACCATGCGCGCGCCACATAGCGTGTGTTGTTCGTACAAAGGAGTCTGTTGAGCCATCTTTTCCTCGTTGAATAAGCGGGGCTACCAACTCTTTCGCGGTGAAATTTTCGCCACGAAACCCAGCACCGCAGCCGCTCCAGGGGCTACGACGCAAACGTTCTCTTTGTCCTGAACTTACCACCGAAACAGACGCTAAACCATAAGTCAAAATTAACCATCACATTAGCTTATGGCGAAAAACAGCCAGATCGCTAACAGAATAAAACTCCATACACATAACAATTAATCAGAACAACAAACGAATATAAGCGCAAAATTACAGCACCAATCCATATTAAATGTGGAAAAAATGTCAAAAATGGCGTTATGAAAAAAACGTAAAATTAGAAAAACTAATGCGAAAAAAGGCGTGAAATTAGATTATTTCAAATGAGAGAAGCCCCCCGACGCGCAGGCCGGGAGAGGAAAGTGTGACGGGTCTCAAACTCTTAAGATTGTCCTTACGGACACTAACGTAACCACTCGGGAAGATCGTTCAGTCCCATCGCCTGACGGATGAGTTGTGGTTTTACGCCCGGCAGGGTATCGGCCAGTTTCAGACCGATATCACGTAGCAGTTTTTTCGCCGGATTCTCGCCTGCAAACAGTTCACGGAAACCCTGCATCCCCGCCAGCATCAGCGCTGCGCTATGCTTACGGCTGCGCTCGTAGCGGCGTAAATAGAGATACTGACCAATATCTTTTCCCTGACGCTGTAGCCGCTTAAGCTCATCGATCAGTTCCGCCGCATCCATAAAGCCAAGGTTAACCCCCTGACCCGCCAGCGGGTGGATGGTATGCGCCGCATCCCCCACCAGCGCCAGACGATGGGCCGCGAACTGGCGGGCATAACGTCCCGTCAGCGGAAACGCCTGACGTTCGCTTTCAAGGCTGCACAGCCCCAGACGATTATCAAAGGCGATATTCAGCGCCTGATTAAACTCGTCAACGCTTGCCTGCTGCATACGTTCTGCTTCCTGCGGCGAGAGCGACCAGACGATAGAGCACAGGTGCGGATCGCTGAGTGGCAGGAATGCCAGAATCCCCTCGCCATGAAACGCCTGACGCGCAACCGCACCGTGAGCTTCCTGCGTACGGATAGTCGCCACCAGCGCATGATGACGGTAGTCCCAGAAGGTGAGCGGAATGTCCGCTTTATTGCGCAGCCAGGAATTAGCGCCATCGGCACCGACGACCAGACGCGCCGTCAGCATTGTGCCATCTTTGAGGCTCAGAAATGCCTCGTTCTCGCCCCAGGCCACCTGCTGTATTTCAGCAGGCGCCATCATCGTAATATCCGCTGAACGCTGCGCCTTTTGCCACAGCGCATAATGGATTTCTGAGTTTTCAACGATGTGACCCAAATGGCTGTAGCCCATGCTCTGGTCATCAAACGCAATACGTCCAAAGCTGTCTTTGTCCCAGACTTCCATGCCGTGGTAGCAGCAAGCGCGACGAGCAACAATGTCGGACCAGACGCCAAGACGGGTAAGCAGTTTTTCGCTGGCTGCATTAATGGCCGAAACGCGAAGCTGAGGAGGAGCATCCGCCGCCAACGGCTGCGGAACATGTTGTTCTAACACCGCAACGCGCAACCCGCTGCCCTGCAGGCCGCAGGCAACCGCCAGTCCCACCATGCCGCCACCAACAATTGCTACATCAACACTTTGCACTGTTTATACCTCGAAACCTGTAATCCGTAGGCCTGATAAGCGCAGCGCCATCAGGCATTTTTGCGGGGACCCTTGCCGGATGTCGGCGTTGCCTTATCCGACCTACAGGTCATATTTATCGTGCAACCCAACCCAGGGTCCGCTCCGCCAGCGCATCGCGCGCAGGGGTGAATAATTCCATCGCCATCAACCCGACATTGCGCCCAACAACCAGCGGGGCCCAGTGATTGGCAAACAAATACACTAAATTGTTGGTCACACCAATCGTCGTCTCGCGATCGCGCTCGCGGCGCTGCTGATAACGTGCCAGCACCGCATAATCACCGACATCTTCCGCGCCGTTTTGCGCCTGCGTCAGCGTCTCAGCAAGGCTCATTACATCGCGCAGGCCAAGGTTGAAACCTTGCCCGGCAATGGGATGCAGCGTCTGGGCGGCGTTCCCTACCAGCACGGTACGATGGGTAATCGCTTTCAGCGCCGTAGTTAACGAAAGCGGATAAGCGCTGCGTTTACCAGCCTGGGTAATACGTCCCAGTCGCCAGCCAAAAGCGGTTTGTAGTTCACGGCAAAACTGTTCGTCGGACCAGGTCATGATCTCATCACGCTGCTCCAGTGGATAGCACCACACCAGCGAGCAGCGACCGTCAGACATTGGCAGCATTGCCAGCGGGCCATATTGCGTGAAGCGTTCAAACGCTCGCCCGTCGTGCGGTACAGAGGTCGTGACGTTGGCAATCACCGCCAGTTGCTCATAAGGCTGTTGCAGCCAGTCAACACCGCAGGCAGTCGCCAGTGCGGAACGCGTGCCGTCAGCAGCCACCAGCAGGCGACCGGTAATCATTTCACCATTCTCCAGCGTCACTTCAACGCGCTCCTGCGTGCGCGACACGCTGGCTACGCGGTCGGGGCAGTGCAATGTGACACCCGGTGCTTTGCGCAGCAGCGCAAACAGACGCAGCCCGACGTCGTGCAGTTCTACCACCTGGCCCAGAGCTGGAATACGGTATTCCTGCGCATCCAGCGTCACAAATCCGGCATGGCCGCGATCGCTGACGTGAACCGTTTTAATGGCCGTTGCGCAATCGGCAATCGCCTGCCATACGCCAATTCGCGCCAGCTGTTGGCAGGTTCCTGCCGCCAGCGCGATCGCCCGGGCGTCAAACCCGGGATGGCGGTCAGTTTCAGGTTCGCTCGCTTCTATCAGATGAACCGGCAGAGTCCCATGGCTGAGCTGAGAAATGGCCAGCGCCAGCGTCGCGCCAACCATACCACCACCAACGATAATCACACTCATTGCAGTCGCGCCGCAGCCATTAAGGCTTCAATGTCATCAGCTTTCTTCACTACGCTGGCGGTCAGGTTTTCATTGCCGTCCTCGGTGATGAGGATGTCATCCTCAATACGAATGCCGATACCACGATAAGCCGGTGGTACATCAGCATCCGGCGCGATATACAGTCCCGGTTCGACGGTGAGTACCATTCCCGGCTCAAGAATACGTGAGCGGTCCTGACCATAAACGCCGACGTCGTGCACATCCAGACCCAGCCAGTGACTTAGACCATGCATAAAGAATGGGCGGTGCGCATTTTCGGTAATCAACTGATCGACATCACCGTGCAGAATGCCAAGCTGCACCAGGCCCGTAATCATGATACGCACCACTTCGCCAGTGACTTCCTGAATGGACGTTCCGGGACGATACAGACGCAGGCTGGTCTCTAAGGATTCCAGTACGATATCGTAGATTTCACGCTGTGCTGGGGTAAATTTACCGTTTACCGGGAAGGTACGCGTAATGTCACCCGCATAGCCTTTGTATTCACAGCCAGCGTCAATCAGCACCAAATCGCCATCGCGCATTTCACTTTCATTTTCGGTGTAATGCAGGATACAGCCGTTTTCACCGCTGCCGACAATCGTGTTATAGGACGGATAACGCGCGCCATGACGGGTAAATTCATGGTGAATCTCCCCTTCTAACTGGTATTCAAACATTCCCGGACGGCATTTTTCCATCGCGCGGGTATGCGCCAGTGCGGTGATTTCTCCGGCACGACGCATGACCGCGATTTCTTCCGGTGATTTGAACAGGCGCATTTCATGCACCATCGGACGCCAGTCGATAATCGCGGCAGGCGCGTGCAGATTTTGTCTGGAGCCTTTGCGCAGTTTATCCAGCGCCGTGCACACAATCTCGTCGGCCCAGGCATACTCGCCCTGGGCGTGGTATACCGCGTCCAGACCATTGAGCAGCAAATACAGCTGTTGATTGATTTCACTGAAGGCCAGCGCCCGGTCAACGCCAAGTTTTGCCGGGGCAGCATCCTGGCCCAGACGGCGGCCAAACCAGATCTCCGCCGTCAGATCGCGAACCCGATTGAACAAAACGCTGTGGTTATGAGTGTCATCACTTTTGATCAGCACCAGCACGGCTTCAGGTTCGTTAAAACCGGTGAAGTACCAGAAATCACTGCTTTGGCGGTAAGGGTATTCACTGTCCGCGCTACGCGTCGTTTCCGGTGCGGCAAAAATCAGCGCGGCGCTGCCGGGCTGCATTTGTGCCAGTAAAGCCTGGCGACGACGCTGGAATTCTTGCTGAGATATCTCGCTCATCACACTCTCCTTTGCGTTTCGTTCTTAGTGCAGAGTCGGTTTACGGACTTCCGGCGCGGTCGGCTGCTGACGCGTAAACGTGTCATGACACAGCAAGGCGGCTACGCGCACGTATTCGATGATCTCTTCGAGCGACATTTCCAGCTCTTCCTGATCTTCGTCTTCGTCATATCCCAATTGAGCGATATTGCGCAGGTCGTCAATCGCTTCCCCGGTTTCGCCGGTCACTTTGTCGAGCTTCGGTTGCGTGACGCCAAGGCCCAGTAAAAAGTGGTTTACCCATCCCGCCAGCGCATCGGCGCGATCGAACACGCTGACGTCATCCCCTTCAGGCAGATAAAGCTGAAAAAGGAAGCCGTCGTCTTCGAGGGCATCACTGGTGGCTGAGTGCATTTTCAGCAGCGCCTGAGCCAGCTCGTGACCAAAGGCCAGACCTTCGTTCGTCAGGTCGTGCAGCAGCGGCTGCCATGAGCTGTCGTTATTTCCGCCGCAAATCATTCCGCTTATCAAGCCGTGCATTTCGGCCGGGGTTAATCCAGCCCCTTGTTGGTTCAAAAACTGGCTAACTTCGTTGTAACCAGGCATTTCGTTCTGTATAGACATAAGCATTCGTCATCAAAGGGAGGAATATTCATGGTATGCTACCACTTTGGACCCTGGTGGACCAGAAAAGGGCTTGTATCTTGATACCAGGGTAGCTATAGTGTCGCCCCTTCGCGGACCCACGGTCTGGAGACGAAGGCAGCGCAGTCAATCAGCAGGAAGGTGGCATGTCTGCACAACCCGTCGATATCCAAATATTTGGCCGTTCACTGCGAGTGAATTGCCCGCCTGAACAAAGGGATGCGTTGAATCAGGCTGCGGACGATCTCAATCAGCGATTGCAAGATCTGAAAGTTCGCACTAGAGTCACAAATACTGAGCAGTTGGTTTTCATCGCCGCGTTGAACATCAGCTATGAATTAACTCAGGAAAAAGCGAAGACGCGTGAGTACGCGGCGAGCATGGAACAACGTATTCGGATGCTACAACAGACCATCGAACAGGCGTTGCTTGATCAGGGTCGCATAACCGAAAAAACGGGCCAAAACTTTGAATAACACTTTTCGGTTTACTGTGGTAGAGTGACCGTGAAGACAAAATTTCTCTGAGATGTTTGCAAGCGGGCCAGTCCCCTGAGCCGATATTTCATACCACAAGAATGTGGCGCTCCACGGTTGGTGAGCATGCTCGGCCCGTCCGAGAAGCCTTAAAACTGTGACGACGCATTCACCTTGAACCAAGGGTTCAAGGGTTACAGCCTGCGGCGGCATCTCGGAGATTCCCTTCTACCTGGCAACAGCCATGACATTACTTTCTGAACTCCCTTTATCCCGGCAAGAAATCCGTCAACTGATTCGGCAGCGTCGTCGTGCGCTTACCTCCGAACAGCAACGACAATACGGTCAGCAAGCCGCGACCCGAATGCTCAGCTTTCCCCCTGTTGTACTCGCTCATACGGTGGCGGTATTCCTCTCGTTCGATGGCGAACTCGATACCCAGCCGCTAATAGATCAGCTGTGGCGAGCGGGCAAGCGCGTCTATCTTCCGGTTCTTCATCCCTTCAGCCCTGGCAACCTGCTGTTCCTGCACTATCATCCGCACAGCGACCTGGTAACCAATCGCTTAAAGATCCAGGAACCACGACTTGATGTACGTGACGTATTGCCGCTCTCACAACTGGATATACTGATTACGCCGTTAGTGGCGTTTGATGAGGTCGGGCAACGCCTGGGTATGGGCGGTGGATTTTATGACCGTACGTTGCAAAACTGGCAGCAGCATAAGATCCAGCCCGTAGGCTACGCGCACGATTGTCAGCGAGTGGAAAAGCTGCCTGTCGAAGAATGGGATATCCCACTGCCTGCGGTGGTGACGCCATCCAAAATCTGGGAGTGGTAGCTTTTTTTGCCAATTGCGGCAAGGCTCGAAAACAGAATGTATGCGTGACAGGAAGAGATTTTGAGGCCGGGAAATCAGAGGAAAGATGGGCAGGTCAACCGCCTGCCCATGTAGAGGAAATCAGTACAGCAGACGAGCGCGAATGGTTCCCGGAAGGGCTTTCATCGCCAGCAGCGCTTTCTCTGCCACATCTTCATCCGCTTCAATATCAATAACCACGTAACCTACCTGTGCGGAAGTCTGCAGATACTGCGCGGCAATGTTGACGCCCTGCTCGGCAAAAATCTGGTTCAGCGCAGTCAGTACGCCCGGACGGTTTTCGTGAATGTGCATCAGACGACGACCGCCGTGCAGCGGCAGCGAAACTTCCGGGAAGTTAACTGCAGACAGCGTAGAGCCGTTGTCGGAATACTTGGTCAGTTTCCCAGCCACTTCCAGACCGATGTTTTCCTGTGCTTCCAGCGTTGAACCACCAATGTGCGGCGTCAGGATCACGTTGTCGAAATCACACAGCGGCGAAGTGAAAGGATCGCTGTTGGTTGCCGGCTCGGTTGGGAATACGTCGATTGCTGCCCCTGCCAGGTGCTTGGTCGCTAACGCGTCGCACAGCGCAGGAATATCAACAACTGTGCCGCGTGCGGCGTTAATCAGCAGTGCGCCTGGTTTCATCAAGGCAATCTCACGCGCGCCCATCAGATTTTTGGTGGAGGCATTTTCCGGTACGTGCAAACTGACCACGTCGCTCATATTGAGCAGGTCGGAAAGATGCTGCACCTGCGTGGCGTTGCCGAGCGGGAGTTTATTTTCAATATCATAGAAATAGACGTGCATCCCCAGCGATTCCGCCAGAATGCCTAGCTGAGTACCAATGTGGCCGTAGCCGATGATCCCCAGTTTTTTGCCACGCGCTTCAAACGAGCCGGTAGCCAGTTTATTCCACACGCCGCGGTGTGCTTTGGCGTTTGCTTCGGGTACGCCGCGTAGCAGGAGCAGCAGTTCGCCAATCACCAGTTCCGCAACGGAACGCGTGTTAGAGAATGGCGCATTAAACACGGGGATCCCGCGCTTTGCCGCAGCGCTGAGATCAACCTGGTTGGTGCCGATACAGAAGCAGCCAATCGCGACCAGTTTCTCTGCGGCGTCAATCACATCTTCAGTCAGATGGGTACGGGATCGCAGGCCAATGAAGTGGGCATCACGGATGGACTCTTTCAGTTGTTCAGTGTCCAGAGCGCCTTTATGAAACTCGATGTTGGTATAACCTGCTGCACGAAGGCTTTCGAGCGCTTTTTGATGCACGCCTTCAACCAGCAGAAATTTAATCTTATCTTTCTCCAGTGATACCTTTGCCATTTCCCCGACCCTGTCTTTTTTTGTTCAAACTGATGTGTTGTGTGTGGGATTTTCATCCGTCTCTTCAACATATCAAAAAATAATATTGCGGCAATATGAACGTTTGCGTCGCCGTGCTGAAGAAATGTCATTCAGAGAGAAATGTCAGAGGAAAATACTGGCGATAACTTTTTCTTTGGAGAGATCGGCAGGACAATATTATAAACGTGACACAAGTCACCAAATTTGCCCTGCCAAAATTTTTTTAACGGGAGAAGACACTCCCGTCAGATCATTTTACGATAGTTTTCACGCCGTCTGGCGTACCGATCAGCGCGACATCCGCACCACGGTTGGCAAACAGACCGACGGTTACCACGCCCGGAATCGCATTGATGGCGTTTTCCATCGCGATGGCATCGAGGATCTCCAGACCGTGTACATCAAGGATCACGTTACCATTGTCCGTCACTACACCCTGACGGTATTCAGGACGACCGCCCAGCTTCACCAACTGGCGAGCCACTGCGCTGCGCGCCATTGGGATCACTTCAACCGGCAGCGGGAAGTTACCGAGAATATCGACTTCTTTGGACGCGTCGGCAATACAGATAAATTTCTTCGCCACGGAAGCAATAATTTTTTCACGGGTCAACGCTGCGCCGCCGCCCTTGATCATCTGCATGTGGCCGTTGATTTCATCCGCGCCGTCAACGTATACGCCGAGGCTGTCCACTTCGTTAAGATCGAACACGTGGATACCGAGGCTTTTGAGTTTTTCGGTTGAAGCGTCCGAACTGGATACCGCACCTTCAATCTGACCTTTCATTGTGCCCAGCGCATCAATAAAGTGTGCGGCTGTTGAACCTGTACCTACGCCCACAATGGTACCGGGCTGTACATACTGAAGTGCCGCCCATCCTACTGCTTTTTTCAGTTCATCCTGCGTCATGATCGTTTCGCCTGTGGTGTGAATATGGTGGGAAAATTCACGCGCATTATAGAACATTGTGCAGAAAAATGTCCCCACACCCGCTCGCAAGCGGCGGATTTCGTCTTTACCCAACCTAAATTTGTGTCATAGTGCAGAACAAGCAAAATTTTCAGGAGTGCGTCAAAGCAATGAAACGTCCGGACTACAGAACACTACAAGCACTGGATGCGGTTATTCGTGAACGAGGATTTGAACGCGCGGCGCAAAAGCTGTGCATCACGCAATCCGCGGTTTCACAGCGCATAAAACAGCTTGAGAATATGTTCGGACAACCGCTGCTGGTGCGTACCGTACCACCACGCCCAACCGAACAGGGGCAAAAACTACTGGCGCTTTTGCGTCAGGTTGAACTGCTGGAAGACGAGTGGCTGGGTGATGAACAAACCGGTTCGACGCCGCTGCTGCTCTCACTGGCGGTGAACGCCGACAGTCTGGCGACCTGGTTGCTTCCGGCGCTGGCTCCGGTACTGGCAAATTCGCCGATTCGGCTGAACCTGCAGGTTGAGGATGAAACCCGAACTCAGGAACGTCTGCGTCGTGGTGAAGTGGTCGGTGCGGTGAGTATTCAACATCAGGCGCTGCCAAGCTGTCTGGTGGATAAACTCGGCGCGCTGGACTACCTGTTTGTTGGCTCTAAACCTTTCGCCGAGCGTTATTTCCCTAACGGCGTCACCCGCTCTGCCCTGCTGAAAGCCCCAGCGGTAGCGTTTGACCATCTTGATGATATGCACCAGGCGTTCCTGCAACAAAACTTCGACCTGCCGCCGGGCAGCGTGCCGTGCCATATCGTTAACTCGTCTGAAGCCTTTGTTCAATTGGCGCGTCAGGGAACGACCTGCTGCATGATCCCCCACTTGCAGATTGAGAAAGAACTGGAAAGCGGCGAACTTATCGACTTAACGCCGGGCCTGTTCCAGCGCCGGATGCTGTACTGGCACCGTTTTGCGCCGGAAAGCCGCATGATGCGCAACGTCACCGATGCGCTGCTGGCCTATGGTCACAACGTACTGCGTCAGGATTAAACCGCTCATAACCTCTGAGTGCCGGATGGTGGCGTAACGCCCTATCCGGCCGACAAGTCTTTTACCCTCTTTTCATGCTATTCCCGCCACGTCTTTGAAATAAATCACAAAATCAAACACGCCACGCGGCAAAAAACGACGCCCTGTTGGCTATTTTTTGCTGGCGACAAGCCAAATGAAAAAGCTCACCGTATTCGCAAAGATTCAACTTATTGCGTAATACGGAGCAAAAAATGGCAAACGTGCAGGAGTGGCAAACACTCGCCAATAAAGAACTCAGTCGACGGGAAAAAACCGTCGAGTCGCTGGAAAGACAGACGGCGGAAGGGATTGCCATCAAGCCGCTGTACACCGAAGAAGACCTCGATAATCTGGAAGTCACGGGCACCCTTCCCGGTCTGCCGCCTTATGTGCGTGGCCCGCGCGCCACCATGTATACCGCGCAGCCGTGGACCATTCGTCAATACGCTGGTTTCTCTACCGCCAAAGAGTCCAACGCCTTTTACCGCCGCAACCTCGCCGCCGGGCAAAAAGGGCTTTCCGTCGCCTTTGACCTTGCCACCCATCGCGGATATGACTCTGACAACCCGCGCGTGGCGGGTGACGTCGGCAAAGCGGGCGTGGCGATCGATACCGTCGAAGATATGAAGATACTGTTCGACCAGATCCCGCTGGATAAGATGTCGGTATCGATGACCATGAACGGCGCGGTTCTACCGGTGCTGGCGTTTTATATCGTCGCTGCAGAAGAACAAGGCGTAACGCCGGAACAACTCACCGGAACCATTCAGAACGATATTCTGAAAGAGTACCTGTGCCGCAACACCTACATTTATCCACCAAAACCGTCCATGCGCATTATCGCCGACATCATCGCCTGGTGCTCCGGCAACATGCCGCGCTTTAACACCATCAGCATCAGCGGCTATCACATGGGTGAAGCCGGAGCGAACTGCGTGCAGCAGGTAGCGTTTACGCTGGCAGACGGTATTGAATACATCAAAGCCGCACTCTCCGCCGGACTAAAAATTGATGACTTCGCCCCGCGCCTGTCGTTCTTCTTCGGTATCGGCATGGATCTGTTTATGAACGTCGCCATGCTGCGCGCAGCGCGCTATTTGTGGAGTGAAGCGGTCAGTAGCTTTGGTGCGACCAACCCGAAATCTCTCGCTCTGCGTACCCACTGCCAGACGTCCGGCTGGAGCCTGACCGAGCAGGACCCGTACAACAACGTGGTGCGTACTACCATTGAAGCACTCGGCGCTACGCTTGGCGGTACCCAGTCGCTGCATACCAACGCCTTTGATGAAGCGCTCGGTCTGCCCACCGATTTCTCCGCCCGTATTGCGCGTAATACGCAAATCATCATTCAGGAAGAATCAGAGATCTGCCGCACCGTCGATCCGCTGGCCGGATCGTATTACGTCGAGTCACTCACCGATCAAATCGTGAAGCAGGCACGCACGATCATCAAACAGATTGATGAGGCAGGCGGCATGGCGAAAGCGATCGAAGCCGGGCTCCCTAAACGGATGATCGAAGAAGCTTCCGCGCGTGAACAGTCGCTGATCGACCAGGGTAAGCGCGTTATCGTCGGCGTCAATAAGTACAAGCTGGATAAAGAAGACGAGACGTCGGTACTGGAGATCGACAACGTGAAGGTGCGCAACGAGCAGATTGCCTCGCTGAAACATATCCGCACCACCCGCAACAACGATGCCGTCAAGACCGCGCTATCCGCGCTGACCCACGCCGCGCAACATAATGAAAACCTGCTGGCTGCTGCCGTCAACGCCGCCCGCGTTCGCGCCACGCTGGGTGAAATCTCCGATGCGCTGGAAGTCGCTTTTGATCGGTATCTGGTTCCCAGCCAGTGCGTCACCGGAGTGATTGCGCAAAGCTATCATCAGTCTGATAAATCCGCCGATGAGTTCGATACCATCGTTGCGCAAACCGAACAGTTCCTCGCGGAAAATGGCCGCCGCCCGCGTATTCTGATCGCCAAGATGGGTCAGGACGGCCACGATCGCGGCGCGAAGGTGATCGCCAGCGCCTACTCCGATCTCGGCTTTGATGTCGATCTCAGCCCGATGTTCTCCACACCGGAAGAGATCGCCCGCCTGGCGGTAGAAAACGATGTGCATGTGATTGGTGCCTCATCGCTGGCCGCCGGCCATAAAACGCTGATCCCGGAACTGGTTACCGCACTCAAAAAATGGGGGCGTGAAGATATCTGCGTGGTAGCAGGAGGTGTTATTCCGCCGCAGGATTACGCTTTCCTGCACGAACATGGCGTGGCAGCCATTTATGGCCCCGGCACGCCAATGCTCGACAGCGTCCGCGATGTGTTAACCCGTATCAGTCAGCATCATGATTAACGCCGCCACGCTTGAAGATACCGTCCGTCGTTTGCGACTCGGTGAACGGGCTACGCTCGCCCAGGCGATGACGCTGGTCGAAAGCAACCACCCGCGCCACCAGCCGCTGAGTACGCAATTGCTGGACGCGATTATGCCGTTCACCGGTAACGCCCTGCGCTTAGGGATCACCGGTACGCCGGGCGCGGGCAAAAGCACTTTCCTGGAAGCATTCGGCATGTTGCTTATCCGCCACGGATTACGGGTAGCGGTGATCGCCGTCGATCCCAGCAGCCCGGTCAGCGGCGGCAGCATTCTTGGCGATAAAACCCGCATGACGGAGCTGGCCCGCGCCGAATCTGCGTTTATTCGACCGGTCCCTTCCAGCGGTCATTTAGGCGGTGCCAGTCAGCGCGCCCGGGAATTAATGCTGCTGTGCGAAGCGGCTGGCTTTGACGTGGTGATTGTAGAAACCGTCGGCGTAGGGCAGTCAGAAACCGAAGTCGCAGGCATGGTGGATTGCTTTATCTCACTGCAAATCGCTGGCGGTGGCGACGATTTACAGGGCATCAAAAAAGGCCTGATGGAAATGGCGGATCTGGTCGTCATCAATAAGGACGACGGTGATAACCATACCAGCGTGGCCATCGCCCGCCATATGTACGAATCCGCCCTGCATATTCTGCGTCGTAAATATGACGAGTGGCAGCCGCGGGTATTAACCTGTAGCGCCCTGGAAAAACGCGGCATTGAGGAGGTCTGGCAAGCAATAACCGATTTTAAAACGTGCCTGACCGCCAGCGGTAAACTGGGAAAAGTTCGCCAGCAGCAGGCGGTGGACTGGTTACACCAGCAGGCTGAAGAAGAAGCCCTGCATCTGTTGTTTGCCCGCACTGATTTCGACCGCTATTTCCAGCAGACGCTACAGGCCGTCAAAAACAATGATCTTTCGCCACGCACCGGTCTGCGGCACATCAGCGAATTTATTCAGCATCATTACTTTCAATAAAGAGAACATTATGTCTTATCAATACGTCAACGTGGTCATCATCCAGAAAGTCGCGGTTATTGAGTTCAATTACGCCCGCAAGCTCAATGCCCTGAGTAAAGTGTTTATTGACGATCTGATGCAGGCGCTGAGCGATCTCAATCGTGCGGACATTCGCTGCATCATTCTGCGCGCCCCGAGCGGGGCCAAAGTGTTTTCTGCCGGGCATGATATTCATGAACTCCCGACCGGACGTCGCGATCCGCTCTCCTATGACGATCCGCTGCGTCAGATAACCCGTATGATCCAAAAATATCCGAAACCGGTGATCTCCATGGTCGAAGGCAGCGTCTGGGGCGGCGCGTTTGAAATGATCATGAGTTCCGATCTCATCATCGCCGCTGAAACGTCCACCTTCTCAATGACCCCAGTCAACCTTGGCGTACCGTATAACCTGGTGGGCATCCACAACCTGACCCGCGACGCTGGTTTTCACATCGTTAAAGAGCTGATTTTTACCGCTTCACCCATCACCGCTCAACGCGCCATGGCGGTCGGGATCCTTAACCATGTCGTGCCCGTCGAGGAACTGGAAGATTTCACTCTGCAAATGGCGCACCACATCTCGGAAAAAGCACCGCTGGCCATCGCCGTCATCAAAGAAGAACTTCGCGTGCTGGGTGAAGCGCACACCATGAATTCCGATGAGTTCGAGCGTATTCAGGGCATGCGCCGCGCGGTGTACGACAGCGAGGATTATCAGGAAGGGATGAACGCGTTTATGGAAAAACGTAAACCTAATTTTGTTGGCCATTAATCACGTCCGAGGAAGGAGACGGCCATGAAACGGATGAGCGCCGAACAGGCGGCAGAAATTATCCAGCACGATGATATGGTGGCGTTTAGCGGCTTTACCCCTGCGGGTTCACCCAAAGCGTTACCCAGCGCAATTGCCCAACGCGCCTGCGAACAGCATCAGAACGGGCAGCCTTTTCAGATCCGCCTGCTGACCGGAGCATCAATTGGTGCCGCCGCTGATGATGTTCTATCCGCGGCGGATGCCGTTTCCTGGCGTGCGCCTTATCAAACGTCATCGGGCCTGCGCGAGAAAATTAATCAGGGCCAGGTGAGGTTTGTCGATCTCCATTTGAGTGAAGTGGCGCAAATGGTTAATTACGGTTTTTTTGGCGAAATCGATGTTGCCGTCATTGAAGCCTCCGCTATCGCGCCAGATGGCCGGATTTGGCTTTCCAGCGGTATTGGCAATGCACCCACCTGGCTGCTGCGGGCGAAAAAGGTGATAATCGAGCTGAATCATTACCATAATCCGCGTGTGGCGGAGTTTGCCGACATCGTGATACCCGGTGCGCCACCACGGCGTAACAGCGTACCCATTTTTCATACCATGGATCGCGTAGGCAGTCAGTGCGTACAGATAGACCCCAAAAAGGTGGTTGCGGTGGTGGATACCGAGCTGCCCGATGCCGGAAATGCGGCGGATAAAACCAATCCGGTCAGCCAGCAAATTGCCGATAACGTCGTCACTTTCCTGCTGGCAGAAATGGCTCACAAACGTATTCCAGCTGAGTTTCTACCCTTACAAAGCGGCGTGGGCAATATCAACAACGCGGTAATGGCGCGACTGGGCGAGAACCCGGATATCCCGCCCTTTATGATGTATTCGGAGGTGTTGCAGGAGTCGGTGGTGCATCTGCTGGAAACGGGCAAGATAACAGGTGCCAGCGCCTCCAGCCTGACCATTTCAGCCCCGTCGCTACAGAAGATTTACGACAACATGGACTTCTTCGCCAGCCGGATTGTGCTGCGCCCGCAGGAGATCTCCAATAACCCAGAGATCATCCGTCGGCTGGGGGTTATTGCGCTCAACGTCGGTCTGGAGTTTGATATCTACGGCCATGCCAATTCCACGCACGTTGCGGGGGTGAACCTGATGAATGGCATCGGCGGCAGCGGGGATTTCGAGCGCAATGCCTACCTGTCTATCTTTATGGCGCCGTCGATTGCCAAAGGCGGGAAAATCTCCACCATCGTACCGATGTGCAGCCATGTCGACCACAGCGAACATAGCGTTAAAGTGATCGTGACCGAACAAGGGATTGCCGATCTGCGTGGGCTATCTCCGATGCAGCGGGCGCACACGATTATCGATAACTGTGCGCACCCTCTTTACCGGGATTATCTGCACCGCTATCTGGAGAAAGCACCCGGCGGACATATCCATCACGATCTCAGCCATGCGTTCGATCTGCATCGTAATCTTCTCGAAACAGGATCGATGCTCGGTTAACTTGCGCCACCGTCACGATCTTCAGCAATATGCTGAAGCATGGTGGCGGTATAACGATGGTTTTTCAGCGAATAGAGAAACTCCTGCATATACATGGGGCTGCCGGGCGCATCGAAATACTTTAGCGTCGACGGGTTCACCAGCCGCCAGGCGAAGTGAGGAATCACCGTCAAAAACTGCCCGCGCTCTACCGCGCTGATCTTGGCCATAAAGCTGTACGGACGGTAGATAATCGTCGGGTTGATCCCGCAGGGTCGCATGTATGCATCCAGCATCGCCTCAAAGTTGGCGCGATTCTGGAAGCGCATTTGCAGCCAGGGCAGCTCGCGCAGCAGATCCTGCGGCTGTTTTTCTTCGTAGCGCCGGGAAACGAGAAACCCCAGACGCAGCGGAGGCAGCTCGCTAATCGCCAGATTCTCCAGTTCCTGGACGCGGGGGGAAACGTGCTGCGGCGAGATAATAAAATCCAGTTTGCGATCGAACAGGTTATCAATAACCCCATTCTCGCTGAATTCAACGGCCTGAGCCGTCACGCCGTCATACTTGTCACCAAGGCTAATCAACTGGTCAAAAATAATCGTTGGGTAGGTATTGTCGATCCCGATGACGATTTCCCGCGAGCGGCGAGAGGCGTTATGGATTTCGTTATCAATGGCAGAAAGGCGCTGATAAACGGGAAACAGCTTCTGATACAGTTCCTGTCCGGCTTTATTCAGGCTGATGTTGTTATCTTTGCGGGTAAACAGCGTATAGCCGATTTGATCCTCCAGTGCGGCAATGCTTTTACCGAAAGGCGATGCGGTCATATGTATTTTTTCTGCCGCTCTGGCGATGTTATTGGTTTGCGCCAGCAGAATGAAATTACGCATCTTTTTCGAGATAAAAATATCCATAGCGTCCCCTTAAAAATCGCTATGGCCTATCCTCATTACGGCGAAAAAAAAGACTGGATGTGGGGTCTCATTTTTACAGTTGCTCACAGAAAAAACCCGGCTGGAAAGCCGGGTCTGCAATGATTACTGGGTTTTGGCTGGCGTTGCTGCTGGTTGCCCCGCCGTCGGCTCAATCTGGAAGACCACATCAACCTGATCGTCAAACTGAATAACCGGCTGTTCGTAGGTTTCCTGAGCGGATGTCGCAGGCGCTGCATCTGCTTTCATCATCCGTACCATCGGGCTCGGTTGATAATTGGAAACATGGTAACGCACGCTGTAAACGGGCCCCAATTTGCTGTTAAAGCCCGCAGCTAACTGCTCAGCCTGATGAATAGCATCATCAATTGCTGCTTTACGCGCTTTATCTTTGTAAGTATCCGGCTGGGCAACGCCAAGCGATACCGAACGGATCTCATTCAGACCGGCCTTCAGTGCACCATCGAGCAGCGCATTGAGTTTGTCCAACTGACGCAGCGTGACCTCAACGGTACGTACCGCACGATAGCCTTTAAGGACGCTTTTACCATTCTGGTAGTCGTAGTCCGGCTGGGTGCGCAGGTTTGCCGCGCTAATATCTTTCTTCGCTATCTGGTTCTGTTCAAGGAAGGACAGATATTGTGCCACGCGCTCATCAGCCTGTTTCTTCGCTGAAGCCGCATCCTTTGCAGCTACGTTCACTTCAATCGCCAGAGTAGCGATGTCTGGTGTCGCATCCACGCTTGCCGTTCCGGAAGTCACGATGTGCGGTCCATTTGGCAACTCATTTGCCTGTACCGATAGTGCGCTGAATCCGACTAATGCCGCCAGGGCCATTATTTTGAACTTCACGGTCGTTCCTCCATGTTTCATTAATTACCCCGAAACTCAGGGCACATGCAGGCAAGCTTAGCCGATCTCGCTGCGTTGTCCATCAGACAACACTTAGTTGAACAACGCATGAACGTGCGCAACACCTTCTTTTGCCAACTGAAAAGCGATAAACCACATCACCAATCCTACCAGGGTATTGATGATCCGCTGTGCTTTAGCAGTGCGCAAACGCGGAGCGAGCCAGGCCGCCAGCAATGCCAGGCCGAAGAACCACAGGAACGAAGCGCTGACGGTACCCAGCGCAAACCAGCGCTTAGGCTCAACGTCCAGTTGGCCTCCCAGACTCCCCAGCACCACAAAGGTATCCAGGTAAACATGGGGGTTGAGCCATGTCACCGCCAGCATAGTAGCGATAATTTTCCAGCGGCCCTGCTTCATCACCTCGGCGCTGGCCAGTTCCAGGTTACTGCTCATCGCCGTTTTTAACGCCCCGAAACCGTACCAGAGTAAAAATGCCACCCCACCCCAAGTGACAAGCGCCATCAGCCATGGTGACTGCATCAGCAAGGCGCTACCGCCAAAGATCCCCGCGCAAATCAGCACTAAGTCGCTGATAGCGCAGAGTAAAGCAATCATGATGTGATACTGGCGACGGATCCCCTGATTCATCACGAAGGCGTTTTGCGGACCGAGAGGAAGTATCATAGCCGCACCAAGTGCAAGCCCTTGAAAATAATACGATAACACGTTAATCATCCCGAACTGTTTCTCTTAGGAGCAGACTATAGCGCGGGGAAAACATTAGCGGAAATGGATAATTTTAATCAGGGATAAGAAGAATTAATACCACGGGGGGAGGGGGAAATGCCGGATGACGGCTGACGCCTTATCCGGCCTATAAAACCTGTGGGCCCGGTAAGCGATAGCGCCACCGGGCACGCGATTACTCTGCCGCGCTCTCTTTCACACGCTTGAAGTTCACATCCATCTGCGGGTACGGGAAGCTGATACCATTGGCGTCAAACTCGCGTTTAATACGCTCCAGTACGTCCCAGTAAACGCTTTGCAGATCGCTACTGTTGCTCCAGACGCGTACCACAAAATTAATCGAGGAAGCGCCCAGCTCATTCAGGCGCACCGTCATTTCACGATCTTTAAGGATACGCTCGTCAGACTGAATGATATCGGTGAGGATTTTTTTCACCTGATCGATATCGGAGTCGTAAGCCACGCCGATGATAAATTCGTTACGACGAACCGGCTCACGAGAGAAGTTAATGATGTTCCCGGCAATGATTTTACCGTTTGGGATCACCACAATCTTACCGTCTACGGTACGCATAGTCGTGGAGAAAATCTGCACGTTGAGTACGGTTCCCGCTACGCCTCCGAGGTCTACATACTCACCTGCGCGGAACGGACGGAACATCACCAGCAGCACGCCAGCAGCGAGGTTGGACAGCGAACCTTGCAGCGCCAGACCAACGGCTAAACCTGCGGCACCGAGAACGGCAATCACAGAAGCGGTTTGTACCCCAACTCGGCCCAGAGCGGCAATCAGCGTGAACGCGATAATACCGTAACGCACCAGTGCAGAGAGGAAGTCAGCAACGGTTGCATCAATTTTACGTGCCACCATCAGGCGGTTAACGGTGTTTGATACGATGCGCGCCACAATCATACCGATAATGACAATGGCGATGGCCGCAACGATGTTGACGGCATAGCTTAACAGCAGCTCCTGATTGCGGACCAGCCAGGTGCCCGCACCATTTATGCTGTCGACAACATTCAAATCTTCCATTCAATATTCCTTTTTTGCTTACCCAAATGGGAAAAATAAAGCCGTCCCAACGGGACTGGCAATCTGACAAGGGTAAACAATAAACCTGGATTTTGCCAAACAGATCACAGAATTCTCTGCCAGCAGCATATTGAAATGGCAATAAAAAAGGCCCGCATTTGCGGGCCTCATGTCACGTAGAACGGCGTAAATTACAGAACATCAACCGCGTTCAGTTCTTTGAAAGCCTGTTCCAGACGGGTGATCATGGTTGCCTGACCAGCACGCAGCCATACGCGCGGATCGTAGTATTTCTTGTTCGGCTGATCTTCGCCTTTCGGGTTGCCCAGCTGGCCCTGCAGGTAAGCTTCGTTCGCTTTGTAGTAGTTCAGAACGCCTTCCCAGGTAGCCCATTGGGTATCGGTGTCGATGTTCATTTTCACTACGCCGTAGCTTACGGAGTCTTTGATTTCCTGAGCAGTAGAACCGGAACCGCCGTGGAAGACGAAGTTCAGGCTGTTGTGCGGCAGGTTATGTTTCTTAGAAACATAGTCCTGAGAGTCGCGCAGGATGGTCGGGGTCAGAACAACGTTACCCGGCTTGTAAACGCCGTGAACGTTACCGAAGGAAGCTGCGATGGTGAAACGCGGGCTGATTTTGCTCAGCTCGGTGTATGCGTAATCAACGTCTTCCGGCTGGGTGTACAGTGCAGAAGCGTCCATGTGGCTGTTGTCCACGCCGTCTTCTTCGCCACCGGTGCAACCCAGTTCGATTTCCAGGGTCATGCCCATTTTGGACATGCGCGCCAGGTATTTGGAGCAGATTTCGATGTTCTCTTCCAGAGACTCTTCAGACAGGTCGATCATGTGAGAAGAGAACAGCGGTTTGCCGGTTGCTGCGAAGTGTTTTTCACCCGCGTCCAGCAGACCGTCGATCCACGGCAGCAGTTTCTTCGCGCAGTGGTCAGTGTGCAGGATAACCGGAACACCGTAGTGTTCAGCCATCTGGTGAACGTGATGCGCGCCAGAGATAGCACCCAGGATTGCAGCGCCCTGAGGAACGTCAGACTTCACGCCTTTACCCGCGATGAAAGAAGCACCACCGTTGGAGAACTGTACGATTACCGGCGCTTTAACTTTTGCAGCGGTTTCCAGAACGGCGTTGATGGAGTCGGTACCCACGCAGTTAACAGCTGGCAGAGCAAAGTTGTTTTCTTTTGCTACCTGGAAAACTTTCTGTACGTCATCACCAGTGATTACGCCTGGTTTTACGAAATCAAAAATTTTAGACATATTACGAATCCTGTATCTTCGGCCTTGGAAAGGGCGCGCGCTCTAAAGCGCGCTAATAATTGGGCAGGTTTCCCTGCCCATTAAATGCTTACTTTTTAGCGCGCTCTTCGAGCATCGCTACTGCTGGCAATACTTTACCTTCCACGAATTCGAGGAAAGCGCCGCCGCCAGTGGAGATGTAGGAGATTTTGTCAGCAATGCCGAACAAGTCGATTGCTGCCAGGGTGTCACCGCCGCCTGCGATAGAGAACGCTTCGCTGTCTGCGATAGCGTTAGCAACGATTTCAGTACCTTTGCGGAAGTTCGGGAACTCGAACACGCCAACCGGGCCGTTCCACAGAATGGTTTTCGCATTCTTCAGGATGTCAGCCAGCTGCTGTGCAGAAGCGTCGCCGATGTCCAGGATCTGCTCGTCTTCTTTCACATCGCTAACGGACTTCAGAGTAGCCGGTGCAGTTTCAGAGAATTCAGTCGCTACGCGAACGTCGGTCGGGACCGGGATGTCACAAGTGGTCAGCAGACGCTTAGCTTCGTCAACCAGGTCAGCTTCGTACAGGGATTTACCCACGTTGTGGCCTTGAGCGGCAACGAAGGTGTTCGCGATACCACCGCCAACGATCAGCTGGTCAGCGATTTTTGACAGAGAATCCAGAACGGTCAGTTTGGTGGAAACTTTAGAACCGCCAACGATAGCAACCATCGGACGAGCAGGTTCTTTCAGTGCTTTACCCAGCGCATCCAGCTCAGCAGCCAGCAGCGGGCCTGCGCAAGCTACATCAGCGAATTTACCGATACCGTGAGTAGAAGCCTGTGCACGGTGAGCTGTACCGAAAGCGTCCATTACGAATACGTCGCACAGCGCAGCATATTTTTTGGACAGTGCTTCGTCGTCTTTCTTCTCGCCTTTGTTGAAGCGAACGTTTTCCAGAACTACCAGTTCACCGGCAGCGACTTCAACGCCGTCCAGGTAATCTTTTACCAGGCGAACCGGAGCAGACAGTTTGTCTTTCAGGTAGTTAACAACCGGCAGCAGAGAGAATTCTTCGTTGTACTCGCCTTCGGTAGGACGACCCAGGTGGGAAGTTACCATCACTTTCGCACCCTGTTTCAGGGCCAGTTCGATGGTCGGCAGAGAAGCACGGATACGCGCATCGCTGGTTACTTTCCCTTCTTTAACTGGTACGTTCAGGTCCGCACGGATAAAAACGCGTTTACCAGCCAGATCCAGATCGGTCATCTTAATTACAGACATGGTGAATCCTCTCGTTGATTCATAAAGTTTTGTCGACGCTCAAGCGTCGAGCCTGAAACCAATAGCAGCCATCGCTAACGTAGTGTCGAGCATACGGTTAGCAAAGCCCCATTCATTATCACACCAGACCAGCGTTTTGATCAGGTGAGCGCCACTCACACGCGTTTGCGTACCATCAACGATGGCGCTGTGCGGGTCGTGGTTAAAATCTACAGAGACCAACGGTAATTCCGTATAGTCAACTATACCATGAAATGCACCTTGTGCTGCTTTTTGCAGCAACTGGTTGACTTCACTGGCTTTTACTGGTTTTTTCACCGTCACGCTTAAGTCGATCGCCGTCACATTTATGGTTGGTACACGCACCGCTATCGCTTCAAAACGATCGTTAAACTGCGGGAAAATTCGCGTGATGCCCGCCGCCAGTTTGGTATCAACCGGAATAATCGACTGGCTGGCCGCTCGCGTGCGACGCAGGTCAGGATGATAAGCATCAATAACCTGCTGATCGTGCATCGCAGAGTGGATCGTGGTGACGGTACCAGACTCAATGCCGTAAGCATCATCCAGCAATTTAATGACGGGTATTATGCAATTCGTGGTGCAGGAAGCGTTGGAAACGATCCGGTGCTCAGCGCGCAGCTGATCCTGATTAACGCCATACACAACGGTTGCGTCGATGTCGTGACTACCAGGATGTGAAAAGAGCACTTTTTTTGCACCAGCGGCAATATGCGCCTCGCCGTGTTCGCGATTGCCGAAGACCCCCGTACAATCCAGCACGATGTCGACACCCAGTTCGCGCCATGGAAGTGCATCGAGTGTTCGCTCATGCAGAATGCGGATAGCGTCATCGCCAACCATGAGCTGGTCACGTTCCTGACGAACATCCCAGGCAAAACGTCCATGGCTGGTGTCATATTTCAACAAATGCGCCATGCCTGCAGCATCCGCAAGTTCGTTGATTGCCACCACGGTGATTTCCGCCCGACGCCCGGATTCATACAAAGCACGAACCACGTTGCGTCCGATGCGACCGAAACCATTAATCGCTACGCGTACGGTCATAGGTCTCCTGCAAGGATTTCTCAGAAACGATGTGGCAGACAGAGTAATGCAGCAAATCGCTCAGGGAAACCTTACCTGTCGCAAACTGCGACTAATTGGTTAATTGTCGAACATTTAATCGACTGAAACGCTTCAGCTAGAATAAGCGAAACGCGGAATAAAAGGAATGATTGTCCAGCAACAGAACACAGTTATCTGACTTGCGTCACATTTTAACGCCCTTCAACGCTAAATTTATTCCATATTCCAGAATGACGAATAACCGTAGCAAAATTATTTCGTTGTCGTGTTACACACCCTGATTTAAATCAGAAAGCCCCCTAACCTACATCTAATCACCAGCGCGAGGTCCGAGTCCCGGAGCCCTTCAACGATGCCGCAGACGGTCTGGATAGCAGACTGCGCCGTGCGATTGCGCAACGCGCGGCGCGTTCCGGAAAAGCAAAAAAAAACGGGCCGCCTGAGCGACCCGTTTTCACCTGTAATCGAAATTACAGCAGTTCTTTTGCTTTCGCGACAACGTTGTCTACGGTGAAGCCGAACTCTTCAAACAGCAACTCTGCCGGAGCAGACTCACCAAAGGTGGTCATACCGACGATTGCGCCGTTCAGGCCCACGTATTTGAACCAGTAGTCAGCGATACCTGCTTCCACTGCAACGCGAGCGGAAACCGCTTTCGGCAGCACAGACTCACGGTAAGCGGCATCCTGTTTGTCGAACGCGTCGGTAGACGGCATGGAAACCACGCGAGCCTTCACGCCTTCGGCAGTCAGTTTGTCCCACGCAGCCACAGCCAGCTCAACTTCAGAACCGGTAGCGATGAAGATCAGTTCCGGCTGACCGTCGCAGTCTTTAAGCACGTAACCACCGCGAGCGATGTTTGCCAGCTGCTCTTCGGTACGCTCCTGCTGTGCCAGGTTCTGGCGGGAGAGGATCAGCGCGGTCGGGCCGTCCTGACGCTCAACGCCGTATTTCCACGCAACGGCGGATTCAACCTGGTCACACGGACGCCATGTGCTCATGTTCGGGGTCACACGCAGAGAAGCAACCTGCTCTACCGGCTGGTGAGTCGGGCCGTCTTCGCCCAGACCGATGGAGTCGTGGGTGTAGACCATGACCTGACGCTGTTTCATCAGCGCAGCCATACGCACCGCGTTACGGGCATATTCCACGAACATCAGGAAGGTGGAGGTATACGGCAGGAAACCACCGTGCAGCGAGATACCGTTGGCAATCGCGGTCATACCAAATTCACGCACGCCGTAATGGATGTAGTTACCGGCAGTATCTTCGTTAATCGCTTTCGAACCAGACCACAGCGTCAGGTTAGACGGTGCCAGGTCAGCGGAGCCGCCGAGGAATTCAGGCAGCAGAGGACCGAAGGCTTCAATCGCGTTCTGAGAAGCTTTACGGCTGGCGATTTTCGCCGGATTAGCTTGCAGCTTAGCAATGAACTCGTTCGCTTTTGCGTCGAAGTCAGACGGCATTTCACCTTTCATACGACGGGTAAATTCAGCCGCTTCCTGCGGGTAGGCTTTCGCATAAGCAGCGAACTTCTCGTTCCATGCAGCTTCTTTTGCCTGACCGGCTTCTTTCGCATCCCACTGCGCGTAGATTTCAGACGGGATTTCGAACGGTGCGTATTTCCAGCCCAGCTGTTCACGGGTCAGTGCGATTTCTGCATCGCCCAGCGGTGCACCGTGAGAGTCGTGAGTACCCGCTTTGTTCGGAGAACCGAAACCGATGATGGTTTTGCACATCAGCAGGGACGGTTTGTCGGTCACTGCGCGTGCTTCTTCTACTGCACGTTTAATGGCGTCAGCATCGTGGCCATCAACGCCACGAACCACATGCCAGCCGTAAGCTTCAAAACGCTTCGCGGTGTCATCGGTGAACCAGCCTTCAACGTGGCCATCGATAGAGATGCCGTTGTCATCGTAGAACGCAACCAGTTTACCCAGCTTCAGCGTACCAGCCAGGGAACATACCTCGTGAGAGATACCTTCCATCATGCAGCCGTCGCCCATGAAAGCATAGGTGAAGTGGTCAACGATGTCGTGACCTGGACGGTTAAACTGCGCCGCCAGCGTTTTTTCAGCGATAGCCATACCCACTGCATTCGCAATGCCCTGACCCAGAGGACCTGTAGTGGTTTCAACACCCGCGGTGTAACCCACTTCCGGGTGACCCGGAGTTTTGGAGTGCAGCTGACGGAAGTTCTGCAGCTCGGACATCGGCAGATCGTAGCCGGTGAGGTGCAGCAGGCTATAAATCAGCATGGAGCCGTGGCCGTTGGACAGCACGAAGCGGTCACGGTCAGCCCAGGACGGGTTAGTCGGGTTGTGGTTCAGGAAATCACGCCACAGGACTTCGGCAATGTCAGCCATACCCATCGGGGCACCCGGGTGACCGGATTTGGCTTTCTGTACTGCGTCCATGCTCAGCGCACGAATAGCATTGGCAAGCTCTTTACGTGAGGACATTTTGACTCCAGATCGGATAATGAAGGCTGAGCCCTTAACGACTTGACGACAGCGCGTTTTGGGCTACGCCGGAAAAAAGTGCCAACAATGTAACCCAAGCCGCGTGTCATGTACATGGAGCATCCTTTTGCCGCTTCAGAAATCTCTGGATCATGCGCGCAAGTTGCGCAATCTTCTCGCCCGCGTATTGTTCTTTTCTTTATACTTAGGCCGAGCGTCGGTTCACCTGCAAACGACGTAATTTTTAGAATAATCCTGACTTTGTGCGGAAGAGAAAAAATGAAAATTCGCGCTTTACTGCTTGCTACGAGCATGGCTGCGGCATTGACCGGCTGCCAGAACATGGACTCCAACGGACTGCTTTCTTCTGGCGCGGAGGCTTTTCAGGCCTACAGTCTGAGCGATGCTCAGGTAAAAGCGCTGAGCGATCAGGCCTGTAAAGATATGGACAGCAAGGCTACTATCGCTCCGGCCAGCAGCGAGTACGCAACGCGTCTTGGCAAAATCGCCGCCGCGCTTGGCGATAACATAAACGGCCAGCCGGTGAACTACAAAGTCTATATGGCGAAAGATGTGAATGCCTTTGCCATGGCAAACGGCTGTATCCGCGTGTACAGCGGCCTGATGGATATGATGACCGACAACGAAGTCGAAGCGGTAATCGGCCATGAAATGGGCCACGTCGCGCTGGGTCACGTGAAAAAAGGTATGCAGGTTGCGCTGGGTACTAACGCCGTACGTGCAGCGGCGGCATCCGCTGGCGGCATTGTCGGCAGCCTGTCGCAGTCGCAATTGGGCGATCTTGGCGAGAAACTGGTGAACTCGCAGTTCTCCCAGCGTCAGGAATCCGAGGCGGATGATTACTCGTATGATTTGTTGCGCAAACGCGGGATCAATCCGGCAGGTTTAGCCACCAGCTTTGAGAAACTGGCCAAACTGGAAGCTGGACGTCAAAGCTCAATGTTTGACGATCACCCGGCATCCGCAGAACGTGCGCAACATATTCGCGATCGCATGAGCGCTGACGGGATCAAATAACCGTTAATCGTGCCGGATGCGGCGTGAACGCCTTATCCGGCCTACAAACATCAACCAGCTGTAGGCCGGATAAGCGTTAGCGCCATCCGGCAAAACAACTTATTCGCCTTTTTTCGCTGCCTGGATGTACAGCATTTCCAGAGCCAGCGTAGCCGCTGCCAGCGCGGTGATCTCTGACTGATCGTAAGCCGGAGCCACTTCAACAACGTCCATCCCGACGATGTTCAGATCTTTCAGACCACGTACCAGCTTGATCGCGCGATCGGAAGTCAGACCGCCAATCACTGGCGTACCGGTACCCGGCGCAAACGCTGGATCCAGACAGTCGATATCAAAGGTCAGATACACCGGCATATCACCGACAATCTGCTTAACCTGGGCGATGATGTCATCTACGCTGCGATCGTTCACCTGGCAGGCATCCAGCACGGTAAAGCCGTTGTCTTTGTCGAATTCGGTACGAATACCAATCTGCACAGAGTGATTCGGATCGATCAGCCCTTCGTTCGGCGCCGTGTAGAACATGGTGCCGTGGTCGAATTCGCAGCCGTTCGCGTAGGTATCTGTGTGGGCATCAAAGTGCACCAGCGCCATTTTACCAAAATGCTTAGCGTGCGCGCGCAACAGCGGCAGCGTGACGAAGTGGTCGCCGCCGAAGGAGAGCATCCGCTTACCGGCAGAAAGCAGCTTCTCAGCATGAGCCTGCAGTTTTTCACTCATTTCACGCGCATCACCGAAGGCATAAACCAGATCGCCGCAGTCCACCACGTTCAGGCGCTCGCGCATATCGAAGTTCCACGGGAAGCGGTTGTGTTCCCACGCCAGGTTAGTGGAAACCTGACGGATTGCCGCCGGACCATGACGCCCGCCCGCACGACCAGACGTTGCCATATCAAACGGTACGCCGGTGATCACCCAATCGGCGTCGCTTTCGTATGGCATGAAGTTCATCGGCAGACGTAAAAAACCAAAGGCGTTAGAAACCAGGGAGTTGTCGTATTGATGACCTAAGGTGCTCATGTACTGACCTCTTTAAAAATCGATGAAAAAAAATCCCCTCCGCGTCGTTAAGCCCGACGAGGAAGGGATTGATTTGGTAGCTGCATATTTACGGCAAATTATCGCCGTTATTTTGTACGGATTCAAGTAAGTGCCACAAATGCGGCTTCGCCTTATCCGACCTACTTTCGTAGGCCCGGTAAGCGTAGCGCCAGCAGGCATTTATCGTTACTCATCTTCCAGATAAGTATAACCGTACAGACCGGCCTCAAACTCTTCGAGGAACTGTTGCTGCAGCTCGGTATCCAGATCGGTGTTTTTCACCTGGTCACGGAACTGCGTCAGCAGGGTGTTCGGATCCAGTTGCACGTACTGCAACATATCCGCCACGGTATCCCCTTCATCAGACAGCTCAACTTCCACACTGCCGTCAGGGAAGACGAACACGTCAACCGCTTCGGTATCACCAAAAAGGTTGTGCATGTTGCCGAGGATCTCCTGGTACGCCCCCACCATAAAGAAGCCCAGCATCGGCGGGTTCTCCGGGTCGTATTCCGGCATCGGCATAGTGGTCGCAATGCCATCACCGTCAACATAGTGGTCGATAGCGCCATCAGAGTCACAGGTGATATCCAACAGCACCGCACGGCGCTCAGGTACCTGGTTCAGTCCTTCCAGCGGCATTACCGGGAACAATTGATCGATCCCCCACGCATCCGGCATCGACTGGAACAGCGAGAAGTTGACGTAAATCTTATCCGCCATACGCTCCTGCAGCTCGTCGATAATCGGGCGATGCGCGCGGTTGCTCGGGTCGAGTTGTTTCTGCACTTCATGGCACATGTTCAGATAAAGCTGCTCAGCCCACGCGCGCTCTTGCAGGCTAAAGGTACCTGAAGAGTAACCAACGTGAATATCGTGCAGATCCATCTGGCTGTCGTGCAGCCATTCACGCAGCGAACGGCGAGTTCCCGGTTCATGCATTTCTTGCCAGGTTTCCCACATGCTTTGCAGAGCACGCGGCGCATCGTCAGCCGGAGGCGTTGCTTCTGTGTGTTCACTACGCTCAACGCCGATAATGTTAGATACCAGCACGGTATGGTGCGCGGTAACCGCGCGGCCAGACTCGGTGATTACCGTCGGATGAGGCAGGCCGTGTTCTTCACAGGCGTCGCCAATAGCCCAGATGATGTTGTTGGCATATTCGTTCAGGCCGTAGTTTACAGAACAGTCAGACTGCGAACGGGTACCTTCGTAATCCACGCCCAGACCACCGCCCACGTCGAAGCACTGGATATTGACGCCAAGCTTGTGCAGCTCAACGTAGAAACGCGCCGATTCACGTACGCCGGTGGCGATATCACGAATATTCGCCATCTGCGAGCCAAGGTGGAAGTGCAGCAACTGAATGCTGTCCAGACGACCGCGCTCGCGCAGAATTTCGACCAGTTGCAGCACCTGGTTTGCCGCCAGGCCGAATTTCGATTTTTCCCCGCCGGAGGACTGCCACTTGCCAGAGCCCTGCGACGCCAGACGCGCACGCACGCCCAGACGCGGAACGACATTCAGGCGTTCAGCTTCATCCAGCACGATAGCGATTTCAGACATCTTCTCGATGACCAGATAGACCTTATGGCCCATCTTCTCGCCAATCAGCGCCAGACGGATATATTCGCGGTCTTTATAACCGTTACACACGATCACGCTACGGGTCATTCCGGCATGGGCCAGAACGGCCATCAGTTCAGCTTTGGAACCCGCTTCCAGCCCCAGCGGTTCGCCAGAGTGGATCAGCGATTCAATCACGCGACGGTGCTGGTTGACCTTGATCGGGTAAACGAGAAAATAGTCACCGTTGTAACCGTAAGATTCACGGGCACGTTTAAACGCGGCGTTAATCGAACGCAGACGGTGTTGCAGGATCTGCGGGAAGCAGAACAATGCAGGCAAACGCTGGCCCTGCGCTTCACGGGCTTTCACCAACTCAGCAAGGTCAACGCGCGCTTCGGGTACGTCCGGATCCGGGCACACGCTGATGTGACCCAGTTCATTGACGTCGTAGTAGTTATTACCCCACCAGGCAATATTGTAAGTACGCAGCATCTTGCTGGCTTCCTGGGAACTCATTGCAACCTCCTGCATGGAGCGTAGTACACCGTGTTCGCCTGCTGACGAAGGCGAACCCAAAGAAATGTCGTCAGACATAGCGAACCTCAAATTTTATTAACAAGTGTAAAACAGTTGACTACTATCGCAATCCGAAGACGCGATAACAACCCAAATACAGGCAGAATTTGCAGCAGATAGTGCTGACGCTCCGACTGTGCGACCGGTTTCTTTTTCATATCAATGTAAACACGTAACCGAACTTAATGCTGACGGTTCGGCGAAACCACGAGAAAACTCTTGTTTACCAAGAGCGCCCTTGTTCAGTTCTTAGTGACCGTTACCGGCTCTTGAGTCCTGAGATACGCCGAGATGGGTATACACTTCATCCTTCATGCAGCCTCTTTGTTGGCTACGCTCATTCGCCCCAGTCACGTACTACTCGTACGTTCAGGGGACTCATTCACTTGCCGCCTCGACGCAGCATAAATGATTTTGTGTATATAACATCGACAGGTATGCAAAGCAGAGATGCAGATTGCGGGGGACATATGTACACCAGAACGGTGCGACAGATTCTGCAGAATACAACGGTTCATTATCTCGTATCACCTCCACGGTTGCTCCTTACGGAACGAACCCACAAGCCAAAGCTAAAGTTTTAACCCGGCTGGAAGTGGCAACACGATGAAAACGTCGTGTGCTTTTATCTATCCTAAATAATTCGAGTTGTGGGAAGGCGGCAACGCAGAGAGTCCCCGGGAGCTTACATGAGTAAGTGACTGGGACGGGGCGAGTATTGCCAACGCACATGCAACTTGAAGTATGACGGATATGAGCCGCGCGCCGCGTTTTATACCGATAAGAAAGTCAAAAAGCAAAAGATAAATATGCACATTGCCAGCACCGTCAGGAAAAATTTCCAGTTACATTTTCAGTACAATGCGACCTCAATCAAAAAAAGCTGGAAATCAGGCGAAGAACTGTCCTAAAATAGCCGTCCAGATGTTAATCCATCTATACCGATTAACACTCAGACTGCCAGTGTCCGTCATCTGCAGACTCATGGTAGAATCTTCTACACATGGCTATTCCACTCGACAGTTTGAGCTAACCAAATTCTCCTTAGGTGAAATTAAATATGGCAAAACACCTTTTTACGTCCGAGTCCGTATCAGAAGGGCATCCTGACAAAATCGCTGACCAAATCTCTGATGCTGTGCTGGATGCAATCCTGGAACAGGATCCAAAAGCACGCGTTGCCTGCGAAACCTACGTCAAAACCGGTATGGTTTTAGTTGGCGGTGAGATCACCACCAGCGCATGGGTTGATATCGAAGAGATCACCCGTAACACGGTTCGCGAAATTGGCTATGTGCATTCCGACATGGGCTTTGACGCCAACTCTTGCGCGGTACTGAGCGCGATTGGTAAACAGTCTCCGGACATCAACCAGGGTGTTGACCGTGCCGATCCGCTGGAACAGGGCGCAGGCGACCAGGGCCTGATGTTTGGTTATGCAACCAACGAAACCGACGTGCTGATGCCAGCACCTATTACCTATGCTCACCGTCTGGTGCAGCGTCAGGCTGAAGTGCGTAAAAACGGCACCTTATCCTGGCTGCGTCCGGATGCAAAAAGCCAGGTAACCTTCCAGTATGACGACGGCAAAATCGTCGGTATTGATGCGGTTGTTCTGTCTACTCAGCACTCTGAAGATATCGACCAGAAATCGCTGCAAGAAGCCGTTATGGAAGAGATCATCAAGCCGGTACTGCCGACTGAATGGCTGACCGCTTCGACCAAATTCTTCATCAACCCAACTGGTCGTTTCGTTATCGGCGGCCCGATGGGCGACTGCGGTCTGACCGGTCGTAAAATCATCGTTGATACCTACGGCGGCATGGCGCGTCACGGCGGCGGTGCATTCTCTGGTAAAGATCCGTCTAAAGTTGACCGTTCCGCAGCCTATGCAGCCCGTTACGTAGCGAAAAACATCGTTGCCGCAGGCCTGGCTGACCGTTGTGAGATTCAGGTTTCCTACGCAATCGGCGTGGCGGAACCGACATCTATCATGGTGGAAACGTTCGGTACTGAAAAAGTGCCTTCAGAGCAGCTGACCCTTTTGGTGCGTGAGTTCTTCGACTTGCGCCCGTATGGCCTGATTCAGATGCTGGATCTGCTGCACCCGATTTACAAAGAAACCGCTGCTTACGGTCACTTTGGTCGCGAACATTTCCCATGGGAAAAAACCGACAAAGCACAGTTGCTGCGCGACGCTGCCGGTCTGAAGTAATTTAAACCAGACTTAACGCTTATGAAGACCAGCCTCGCGCTGGTCTTTTTTTATACCTATTTCCTCTCCCACATCCATCACCAAACCGCGCTGATTACTATTGCTTTAAATGAAAATGAAAGCGATTACATCACACAATATTTCCCTCTACCTTGAATTAACATCTCTTAGCCAGCACACTTGCATCACTGTTACATTATCTTTCATCATTGTCTTAAATTCAGACGACAAACATTATTTAACCCCAGTAAATAACGTTAACTTTCAATGAATTAACTAATAACCCGCATGAATGACAGTGTAAGCGATTACACTAATGTGATGTGATTCGCATTTTTTTACGCCGTACTCACCTACCCTTAACATCAACAAAACTAGCTACCCAACCGGAGGGCATCATGCCTGACAATAAAAAAACGGGGCGTTCCAACAAAGCCATGACATTTTTTGTCTGCTTTCTGGCAGCCCTGGCTGGATTACTTTTTGGCCTGGATATCGGTGTTATTGCCGGTGCTTTACCGTTCATCACCGACGAGTTTCAAATTACCCCGCACACTCAGGAATGGGTGGTGAGTTCCATGATGTTTGGTGCGGCGGTAGGTGCTGTCGGCAGCGGTTGGCTCTCCTTCAAACTGGGACGCAAAAAAAGCCTGATGATCGGTGCGATCTTGTTTGTTGCGGGTTCACTGTTCTCCGCCGCTGCGCCAAACGTTGAAGTCCTGCTGGTTTCCCGCGTGCTGCTCGGTCTGGCTGTAGGTGTTGCGTCTTATACCGCGCCGCTGTACCTGTCTGAAATTGCCCCGGAAAAGATTCGTGGCAGCATGATCTCCATGTATCAGCTGATGATCACCATCGGTATTTTGGGCGCGTATCTTTCCGATACAGCGTTTAGCTACAGCGGCGCATGGCGCTGGATGCTGGGTGTAATCATCATCCCTGCCCTGCTGCTGCTGGTTGGCGTTATCTTCCTGCCGGACAGCCCACGTTGGTTTGCAGCTAAACGTCGTTTTGTTGATGCCGAACGCGTCCTGTTGCGTCTGCGTGACACCAGCGCAGAAGCCAAACGCGAGCTGGATGAAATCCGTGAAAGTCTGCAGGTGAAGCAGAGCGGCTGGGCGCTGTTTAAAGAAAACAGCAACTTCCGTCGTGCGGTATTCCTTGGCGTTCTGTTGCAGGTGATGCAGCAGTTCACCGGGATGAACGTCATCATGTATTACGCACCGAAAATCTTTGAGCTGGCGGGCTACACCAACACCACCGAGCAGATGTGGGGGACTGTTATCGTCGGTCTGACCAACGTGCTGGCAACCTTTATCGCCATTGGCCTGGTTGACCGTTGGGGCCGCAAGCCTACGCTGATCCTTGGCTTTATCGTGATGGCCGTTGGTATGGGCGTGCTGGGTACAATGATGCACGTGGGGATTCACTCGGCATCCGCACAATACTTCGCAGTACTGATGCTGCTGATGTTTATCGTTGGCTTTGCCATGAGCGCCGGTCCGCTGATTTGGGTACTGTGCTCTGAAATCCAGCCGCTGAAAGGCCGCGATTTCGGCATCACCTGCTCTACTGCAACCAACTGGATTGCCAACATGATCGTCGGCGCAACCTTCCTGACGATGCTGAACTCGCTGGGCAGCGCCAACACCTTCTGGGTCTACGGCGGCCTGAACGTACTGTTCATCTTCCTGACTCTGTGGCTGATCCCTGAAACTAAAAACGTCTCTCTGGAACACATTGAGCGTAACCTGATGAAAGGTCGTAAACTGCGCGAAATTGGCGCACACGACTAATCACCAAAGGCTTCCTCCCTCAGTGGGAGGAAGCCTTCCTCTTGCAGTCCCTTCCCTGTCGCACTATCCTCTGGCGTTATGAAAACCTCCCGTCTCCCTATCGCCATCCAGCAAGCCGTTATGCGTAGCCTGCGGGAAAAACTCGCCCAGGCCAATCTCAAGCTCGAACGCCAATATCCGGAGCCAAAGCTGGTTTACCAACAGCGCGGCACCGCCGCGGGCACTGCGTGGCTACAAACCTATGAAATTCGCCTTAATCCCGTCCTGCTGATGGAAAACGTCGACGCATTCATTAACGAAGTGGTGCCCCATGAACTGGCGCATTTACTGGTGTGGAAGCACTTTGGGCGCGTGCCGCCACACGGGAAAGAATGGAAATGGATGATGGAAAGCGTGCTGGGCGTACCGGCCCGGCGCACGCATCAGTTCGAACTGCAATCGGTGCAGCGCAAGACCTTTACTTACCGCTGTAAGTGTCAGGAGCACCAACTGACCGTCCGCCGCCATAACCGCGTTGTGCGCGGTGAGGCCACCTACCGCTGTGTTCACTGCGGCGAGCCACTGGTTGCAGAATAATCTTCAGAATTATCAGGAACTTTTCTGACCTAACTGATTGCATACTGGAATAACTTTCGCTACGTTGCGGGCTCGTTTTGACACGGAGTTTGTGATGTACCGTCATTTTTCTTTTGCTGCGGCCCTGTTAGCCGCTGCGTTTTCAGGCCCGGTTTTAGCCGAAGGCATCAACAGTTTTTCTCAGGCAAAAGCAGCAGGCGTCAAGGTTAACGCCGATGCGCCGGGCGATTTCTACTGCGGTTGTAAAATTAACTGGCAAGGCAAAAAAGGGGTCGTTGACCTCGAATCCTGCGGCTATAAAGTGCGAAAAAATGAAAACCGCGCCAGTCGAATTGAATGGGAGCACGTTGTCCCCGCCTGGCAATTTGGTCATCAGCGTCAGTGCTGGCAGGACGGAGGGCGTAAAAACTGCGCCAAAGATCCGGTCTATCGTAAGATGGAAAGCGACATGCATAACCTGCAACCTGCGGTGGGTGAGGTAAATGGCGATCGCGCTAACTTCATGTACAGCCAGTGGAACGGTGGCGAGGGTCAGTATGGGCAATGCGCCATGAAGGTCGACTTCAAAGAGAAAGTTGCCGAGCCGCCGGCCCGCGCCCGCGGTGCCATTGCTCGTACCTATTTTTACATGCGCGACCAGTACGATCTGACGCTCTCCCGCCAGCAAACTCAGCTTTTTAACGCCTGGAATAAGCAATATCCGGTCACCGACTGGGAGTGTGAGCGCGACGAACGCATTGCAAAGGTACAGGGGAACCATAACCCATATGTGCAACGCGCTTGCCAGGCGCAAAAGAGCTAACCTACACTAGCGTCAATATTTTTAACCATGCCCTGGCCTTTCGCAGCCCAGGGCCATGACGCGGATGTTTAACTATGCGCATTCCTCGCATTTATCACCCTGAGCCAATCACTTCCGGCAGCCAAATTTCACTGTGTGAAGATGCAGCCAACCATATCGGCCGCGTGCTGCGTATGGGACCGGGCCAGGCGCTACAGCTGTTTGATGGCAGCAATCAGGTATTCGACGCTGAAATCACCCACGCCAGTAAAAAAAGCGTGGACGTGAAGGTACTTAACGCTGAACTCGACGATCGTGAGTCGCCGTTGCACATCCACCTGGGTCAGGTGATGTCGCGCGGTGAAAAAATGGAATTCACTATCCAGAAATCGATCGAACTGGGTGTAAGCCTCATTACGCCACTTTTTTCTGAGCGCTGCGGCGTTAAACTGGACAGTGAACGCCTGAACAAGAAGCTCCAGCAGTGGCAGAAAATCGCCATTGCCGCCTGCGAACAGTGCGGTCGTAACCGGGTGCCCGAAATTCGCCCGGCAATGGATTTGGAAGCATGGTGCGCGGAACAGGACGAAGGTCTGAAACTGAACCTGCATCCGCGCGCCAGCGCCAGCATCAATACGCTGCCGCTGCCGGTGGAACGCATCCGCTTGCTGATTGGCCCGGAAGGCGGGTTGTCGGCAGATGAAATTGCCATGACCGCACGTTATCAGTTTACTGATATTCTGTTAGGACCTCGCGTTCTGCGTACTGAGACAACCGCGCTCACCGCCATTACTGCGCTACAGGTGCGTTTTGGCGATCTGGGCTAAGGCATAAACGGAGAAGAAAATGATCAAGCTCGGCATCGTGATGGATCCCATCGCAAGCATCAACATCAAGAAAGATTCCAGCTTCGCTATGCTGCTGGAAGCGCAACGTCGCGGTTACGAAATTCATTATATGGAGATGGCCGATCTTTATCTGATCAACGGTGAAGCCCGCGCCCATACGCGTACCCTGAGCGTAGAGCAGAACTACGACAAATGGTATGAGTTCAAGAGCGAGCAGGATCTCCCGCTGGCAGACCTGGACGTTATTCTGATGCGTAAGGATCCGCCATTTGATACCGAGTTCATCTACGCAACCTATATTCTGGAACGTGCAGAAGAAAAAGGGACGCTGATCGTCAACAAACCGCAGAGCCTGCGCGACTGCAACGAAAAGCTGTTCACCGCATGGTTTGCCGACCTGACGCCGGAAACGCTGGTCACGCGTAACAAAGCGCAGCTGAAAGCCTTCTGGCAAAAACACAGCGACATCATTCTCAAACCGCTGGATGGTATGGGCGGCGCATCTATTTTCCGTGTGAAGGAAGGCGACCCGAACCTTGGCGTCATTGCTGAAACGCTGACCGAGCACGGTACCCGCTACTGCATGGCGCAGAACTATCTGCCAGCAATTAAAGATGGCGATAAACGCGTCCTGGTGGTCGATGGCGAACCCGTTCCTTATTGCCTGGCGCGTATTCCGCAAGGCGGCGAAACCCGTGGTAACCTGGCCGCTGGCGGTCGTGGCGAGCCGCGTCCATTGACCGACAGCGACTGGGAAATTGCACGTCGCATTGGACCAACGCTGAAAGCGAAAGGTTTGATTTTTGTCGGTCTGGATATCATTGGCGATCGTCTGACGGAAATTAACGTTACCAGCCCAACCTGTATTCGTGAAATTGAAGCGGAGTTCCCGGTTTCGATTACCGGTATGCTGATGGATGCCATTGAGGCGCGTTTACAGAAATAAATACGTTGCCGGATAGCGACGCTATCGCGTCTTATCCGGCCTGGAATTGCACCCCGCAGGCCGGATTAGGCGAAGCCGTCATCCGGCAATGCTATCTTCAGAGGGTGACATCTTCGAGCTTTGCCCACATACTGGGCTCTGTTGCTTTTTTGAACCAGGAAACAGAACCTCTGACAATGAATTTACAGCATCACTTTCTGATTGCCATGCCTGCTCTCCAGGATCCGATTTTCCGCCGTTCCGTGGTGTACATCTGTGAACATAATGAGAACGGAGCAATGGGGATTATCGTCAATAAGCCTCTGGAAAACTTACAAATTGAAGGGATTCTGGAAAAGCTGAAGATTACCCCAGAAGAACGCGATCCGGCCATTCGTCTGGATAAACCAGTGATGCTCGGCGGCCCGCTGGCGGAAGACCGTGGATTTATTCTCCACACTCCACCGTCACGCTTTGCCTCCAGTATTCGCATCTCAGATAACACCATCATCACAACCTCCCGCGATGTACTAGAAACCCTGGGCACGCAAGAACAACCGTCCGAAGTGCTGGTTGCTCTGGGTTATTCATCATGGGAAAAAGGTCAACTGGAACAAGAGCTACTGGATAACGCCTGGCTCACGGCGCCCGCAGACCTCAACATCTTATTCAAAACGCCGATTGCCGACCGCTGGCGCGATGCGGCGAAGCTTATCGGGATAGATATTCAGACCATGCCTGGCGTGGCGGGACATGCCTGATGAGCGGAACATTACTCTCTTTTGATTTTGGTACGAAAAGTATTGGTGTTGCTGTTGGTCAGCGCATTACCGGTACGGCCAGACCGTTGCCCGCCATTAAGGCGCAGGACGGTACGCCAGACTGGAGTTTGATTGAACGCCTGCTGAAAGAATGGCAGCCGGATGAAATCATTGTCGGCCTACCACTCAACATGGATGGCACAGAACAGCCCCTTACCGCACGCGCGCGTAAGTTCGCTAACCGTATTCACGGTCGCTTTGGCGTAACCGTAACGCTGCACGATGAACGCTTGAGCACCGTCGAGGCCCGCTCCGGCCTGTTCGAACAAGGCGGATACCGGGCGTTGAATAAAGGCAAAGTGGACTCCGCTTCTGCCGTTATTATTCTCGAAAGCTATTTCGAGCAGGGCTACTAAAGCCGACCCTGCGCCTGGCGCTGCTGCTGGCTCTGCGTAAACGTCTGCATACCTGTCTGTTGCCCGGTTTGAATTACGCCGGGTAGCTGATGCGTTTTCCCTTCACGAATCAAATTGCCCACGGCTGGCGTGTTGACGAGCAGCTCAAATAGCGCCACGCGTCCTCCCAACTTATCTTCCTCCAGCTTTTGCGAAAGTACCGCCCGTAGGCTGTCTGCCAGCTGATTACGCACCGGATCTTTCTCCTGTGCGGGAAAGGTATCCACCAGCCGCGCGATGGCCTGCGCCGCCCCTCGCGTATGTAACGTTGCCAGCACCAGATGCCCGGTCTCCGCTGCCGTTAACGCCAGGCGAATAGTTTCCGCGTCGCGCAGTTCGCCCAGCAAAATGACGTCGGGATCTTCACGCAGCGCGCCGCGTAAACCGGCGGCAAAAGAAGCGCAGTGTACGCCCACCTCCCGTTGGTGAATAAGACAACGCTGGCTGGTGTAGCGATATTCAATGGGATCTTCCAGCGTCAAAATATGTCCCGCAACGTGCTGGTTAAGATATGCCACCATCGCCGCCAGGGTCGTTGATTTACCGCTACCGGTAGCGCCTGTCACCAGAATTAACCCATTTTCACTGCGCAGCAGTTCAGGTATGACGTCAGGGGTCTGGAGATCGTCTAAACGTGGACAATCAAGCGGGAGCAATCTTAGCGCCAGCGAGGTTCCCTGTTGATGAACAAAAGCACTGGCGCGCAGCCGCTGGGAACCTGCCAGCGCAATAGCAAAATCCAGCTGCCCCTGTTCCTGCCACTGTACCTGTTGTTGCTCATTGAGCCAGCACATCAGCAGATTCTCCACGTCAGGCGTAGTAAAGGGTGCGATTTCGACTTTTCCACGTATGCGCCAGCGCGCAGGCCATGCATTGCACAGGTGTAGATCCGACACGTTATGCTTTACACTAAGGGCCACTATTTCTTCCATATTCATATGAACATCCTCGGAAAATGAACGATATCGCGCATAACCTGGCACATGTCCGGGACAAAATCTCAGCCGCCGCGACGAGTTGCGGGCGGTCTTCAGAAGAAGTTACGTTGCTTGCAGTCAGTAAAACCAAACCTGCGAGCGCCATCGAAGAAGCCATTACCGCAGGGCAGCGTGCCTTCGGTGAAAACTATGTGCAGGAAGGGGTGGATAAAATCCGCTACTTCCAGGAAAAAGGCGTCAACGATCTGCAGTGGCACTTTATCGGCCCGCTGCAGTCCAACAAAAGTCGTCTGGTCGCCGAGCACTTTGACTGGTGCCATACGATCGACCGTCTGCGTATCGCTGCCCGTCTGAGCGAACAGCGCCCGGCGGAATTGCCGCCGCTCAATGTACTGATTCAAATTAATATCAGCGATGAGAACAGTAAGTCAGGCATTCCGCTGGCAGAGCTTGATGCACTGGCCGCTGAAGTCGCTGCACTGCCGCGCATTACCCTGCGTGGTCTGATGGCGATTCCGGCTCCAGAGTCAGATTATGTAAGGCAGTTTGAAGTTGCACAGCAAATGGCGGTAGCATTTGCCGGGTTGAAAACACGCTACCCAGGCATCGACACTCTCTCACTGGGAATGTCTGATGATATGGATGCCGCCATCGCGGCGGGTAGCACGATGGTGCGCATTGGCACTGCCATTTTTGGTGCTCGTGATTACACTAAAAAATAAGGAAAACTAAGGAACACCATGAATACGTTGACCTTCCTGCTCTCAACGGTAATTGAGCTGTATACCATGGCGCTGCTGCTGCGCGTGTGGATGCAATGGTCTCGCTGCGATTTTTACAACCCGTTCTCGCAGTTTATAGTGAAAATCACTCAGCCCATCATTGGGCCGTTACGCCGCATTATTCCCCCGATGGGACCGATCGACAGCGCCTCGGCATTAGTTGCGCTCGTTCTCAGCTTTATCAAAGCAATCGTGCTGTTTAAGGTGGTCACGTTCCAGCCGATCATCTGGATCGCCGCCGTACTGATTGTCCTGAAGACTATCGGGCTGCTGATTTTCTGGGTGCTGCTTGTGATGGCGATTATGAGCTGGGTCAGCCAGGGCCGCAGTCCTGTAGAGTACGTGCTGATTCAACTGGCAGATCCGCTGCTACGTCCTATCCGTCGCATACTTCCAGGCATGGGCGGGATCGATTTCTCCCCAATGATTCTGGTTCTGCTGCTCTACGTTATTAACATGGGCATCGCGGAAGTGTTACAGGCGACAGGCAACATGCTGCTGCCGGGGCTGTGGATGGCGCTATGAGTGCCGTTACACCCTGCGACGACGGTCTGGTTTTACGGCTCTACATTCAGCCTAAAGCCAGCCGTGACAGTATTGTGGGTTTACATGGCGACGAAGTTAAAGTCGCCATTACCGCCCCACCGGTAGATGGCCAGGCCAATAGCCATCTGGTGAAGTTTCTCGGCAAACAGTTCCGTGTTGCAAAAAGCCAGGTCGTCATTGAGAAGGGCGAGCTTGGTCGTCACAAACAGGTTAAAATCATTCATCCGCAACAGATCCCGCCCGAAATTGCGGCGTTAACTGATTAGGTATCCCATGCAAAAAGTTGTCCTCGCGACCGGCAATGCCGGTAAAGTGCGTGAACTAGCCTCTCTTCTGAGTGATTTCGGTCTTGATGTTGTTGCCCAAACGGAACTGGGTGTTGATTCTGCAGACGAGACCGGGCTGACGTTTATTGAGAACGCCATTCTGAAGGCGCGTCATGCCGCGCAAATTACCGGCTTACCGGCCATTGCTGATGACTCAGGTCTGGCAGTAAATGCCCTTGGCGGCGCGCCGGGTATCTATTCAGCCCGCTATTCCGGCGAAGATGCGACCGATCAGCAGAACCTGGAAAAACTGCTTCACACCCTGCAGGATATTCCTGATGACAAGCGCCAGGCGCAGTTCCACTGCGTGCTGGTGTATATGCGCCATGCAGACGATCCAACGCCTGTTGTTTGCCACGGAAGCTGGCCGGGCGTGATTACCCGTGAACCTGCCGGAAACGGTGGTTTTGGCTACGACCCGATCTTCTTTGTGCCGTCTGAAGGGAAAACCGCAGCCGAACTGACCCGTGAAGAAAAGAGTGCAATTTCTCACCGCGGACAGGCGCTAAAGCTGCTGCTGGATGCCCTGCGTAATGGTTAAGCTTCCGCCGCTAAGTCTTTATATTCACATTCCGTGGTGCGTGCAGAAATGCCCGTACTGCGACTTCAACTCGCATGCGCTAAAGGGCGAAGTCCCTCATGATGACTATGTGCAGCATCTGCTGAGCGATCTGGATACTGAGGTGGCCCATGCCCAGGGCCGTGAAGTAAAGACGATTTTTATCGGTGGTGGCACGCCGAGCCTGCTTTCTGGCCCGGCGATGCAAACGCTGCTCGACGGCGTGCGAGCACGGCTGAATCTGGCCGAAGATGCAGAAATCACCATGGAGGCGAATCCCGGGACGGTGGAAGCCGATCGCTTTGTGGATTATCAACGCGCTGGCGTCAACCGTATCTCGATTGGCGTACAGAGCTTTAGCTCCACCAAACTCGAACGTCTGGGACGTATTCACGGGCCGGAAGAAGCCAAACGAGCAGCACACCTGGCGAGCGGTCTGGGGCTACGCAGCTTTAATCTCGACCTGATGCATGGTTTGCCGGATCAGACGCTGGAAGAGGCGCTGGGTGATTTACAGCAGGCAATCGCGCTCAACCCACCGCATCTTTCCTGGTATCAGTTGACCATCGAACCCAACACGCTGTTCGGTTCCCGACCGCCGGTTTTACCGGACGATGACGCGCTGTGGGATATTTTTGAGCAAGGCCACCAGCTACTGACCGCCGCGGGATATCAGCAGTACGAAACCTCAGCCTACGCCAGACCGGGTTATCAGTGTCAGCACAACCTTAACTACTGGCGTTTTGGCGACTATCTTGGCATTGGCTGCGGCGCACACGGTAAGATCACATTCCCTGACGGACGCATCCTGCGCACCACCAAAACACGGCATCCGCGTGGGTATATGCAAGGGCGTTATCTCGAAAGCCAGCGCGATGTTGCCGAAGCCGATAAGCCGTTCGAGTTCTTCATGAATCGTTTCCGGCTGCTGGAAGCCGCGCCTCGCGCGGAGTTTACGCAATATACCGGTCTTACCGAAGACGTTATTCGTCGACAGATCGATGAGGCTATTTCCCAGGGCTACCTGAGTGAATGCGATGAGTACTGGCAGATTACCCAACACGGTAAGCTGTTCTTGAACTCGCTGCTGGAGCTGTTTCTGGCGGAGTGATGGCTGGTGAACGTAGGCCTGATAAGCGTAGCGCCATCAGGAAAATTGCCGGATGGCGGCTGCGTCTTATCCGGCCTACAGGGTTAGGGCGGTAAGCGCAGCCACCTTCATCGATTAATACTGATTAAACATTTCCTGGATCTGCTTAGGATCCTTGGTTTGAGTCAGCGCAAGCTGCAGCAGAACACGTGCTTTTTGCGGGTTCAGGGAACCTGAAGCCACAAATCCGTATTTTGCATCATCAACTTCTGCATCCTGTGTAGTGGCGCCCGTTGGTACACGAGATGAACGCACTACAACGGTACCTTTATGCGCGGCGGTTGCCAGCGTATCGAAAATGGTTTTATACAGGTTACCGTTACCTACACCCGCACTGACGATCCCGGCGTAACCCGCATCCACCAGCGCTTTTGCCGGCAGATCGGAGGCATTAGCGTAGTTATAAACAATCCCAACTTTCGGCAGTTCGGTCAGCTTAGACACATCGAACGGAGTAGACGTGGTGTGCTTACGCGCAGGCGTACGCTGGTAGTCGATTTTACCGTTATGGATGTAACCCAGCGGGCCGTAGTTAACGGATTTGAAGGTAGCGACGTCGGTAGTGTTGGTTTTAGTCACGTCACGACCATCCATAACGGTGTCGTTCATCACCACCAGCACTCCGCGGTTGGCAGAGGCTTTGTCTGCGGCAGTTACTACCGCGTTATACAAGTTGAACGGGCCATCAGCGCTCATACCCGTAGACGGACGCATTGCGCCGACCAGCACCACCGGCTTGTTGCACTTGACGGTCAGGTCGAGGAAATAGGCGGTTTCTTCCATGGTATCCGTACCATGTGTTACCACGAAGCCGTCGGTTTTATCACACTCGGTATTAATCTTTTTCGCCAGCGTTAACCAGACTTCGTCATTCATATCCTGGGAGCCGATATTCACCACCTGCTCGCCTTTAACGACAGCGATATCTTTCAATTGAGGTACGGCCTCAACCAGATTTTCTACGCCAACCTTGCCTGCCGTGTAGTTAGATTTTGTCGCGGAATCACCGCCGCCGGCAATCGTCCCACCGGTCGCTAAAATGGTGATGTTTGGCAGTGCAAGCGCCGCGCCGCTGAAACCCATAACCAGTGCGGCAAGTGCCGTTTTCTTGAAAAACTCCATGTTATTTCTCCAGTTACTTGAATTTGCAGCATTATGTCTATCCTACAGATGAATAATGTGACGAGTTCCAATTAACCAGATTTATATCTCCACCAAATTGCCGTTCTTAGAGATGGATATCAAAAAAACAGAAATATACAAAATAAAACGGCACAGAATGTTTCTGTGCCGTTAATAAGAGGTGAAGATTATTTCAGAGTGCTAACCAGCGTTTTACGATCGTTTTCCAGCGTCACAACGCGGGAACAGACATCTTTGCCAAACTGCTGGAAGTCTTGTTCCTGATTCTTCCATTCGTTCTGAATTGAGGTCTGCAAACCACCGAGGCTTCCGAGTACGCCCTGCAGTGGATTACCACCGCCTTTGAGCACGGCTTTAGCTCCCATCTCGTTGATGCTGTCCTGCAAAATGCCGCCCATCGCCTGATTCACCAGCTGTTGTCCGTCCGCGCGGACCTGATCAATCGCCTTATAATGGAAAGTCAGGCCATCAGTTCGATGCTCGATGATGCGGTTCATCTGCTCTTTCAATTGCGCATCCAGCTTGGTTAAGCGGCCACGCATGTTGCTGCTTTCACCGACCTCTTTGGCGATGATTTTGTCCAGCGCCACGCGACCTTTCTCTACGCGCGCTCTGGCACCTTCGTCGATCCACGGCAGGCTGCTACGCAACGCCGCCTGATAATCTTTGGCCTGCTCACGCTGTGCGGCGTTCAGGTTGTACTGTTTACCGTTGAAGGTGACATCGCCAGCCTGGGTAATAACCAGGTCGCCATTCTCGCCCTTCACCTGCACCGTTTGTGGGCTCAAAATCACATCGTCACGCGGGGTGACGCTGCACTGGTAATCTGCATGTGCGGCCATCGCCGTGAACGTTAGGACTGCCGCCAGCAGCGTTTTGCGCATCATATCTTTTCCTCAATACAAATCGGGTCGGCATTTGCCGACCCTGTGCTACTTAGTCCCACCAAATATCGAAAAGTTCGCTGGTACGCACTTCTTCGAGTTTGTGCTCTTCCAGCCACTTACGCACGATTGCCTGGTGTTCTTCGGTGCATTTGCCGATTTCCTGCAGACAGATCAGACCTTCCCAGGCCAGATAGCCGCTGCCGTCAAAAGCCAGCTTGTTCGGTTCGATGACTTCATTGATAAAGTCATCAACGATTTGATCGACCTGCTCTCCAGATGTACCTTCCGGGAAACGCCATGCAACCGAAAATCCTACTTCCTGGAATTCTTCGATGTGCATCTTTTTACGCAGACGACGGCTACGGTTCTTTGCCATTATTTCACCCTCTCGAACATTAAGTCCCATACGCCGTGGCCAAGACGATGACCACGTTGTTCAAATTTGGTTACCGGGCGCGATTCCGGGCGCGGTACATAATCGTTACTCTCTGACTGGTTTTTATACCCGTCAATCGAGGACATCACTTCAAGCATGTGCTCCGCATACGCTTCCCAGTCGGTCGCCATATGGAACACGCCGCCCAGCTTCAGCTTACTTAAGATATGCTCAGCAAACGGTACCTGAACGATACGGCGTTTATTATGACGTGCTTTATGCCACGGGTCAGGGAAAAACAGCTGAACCATAGATAAAGAATTGTCAGGAATCATTTTATGCAGGACTTCAACGGCATCATGGCACATGACGCGCAGGTTCTCGACACCCTCTTCATGGGCTGAAGCCAGACACGCACCAACGCCCGGTGAGTGAACCTCAATGCCGAGGAAATTCTGTTCCGGACGCGCTTTCGCCATTGCAACCAGCGACGCTCCCATACCAAAACCGATTTCCAGCGTGACTGGCGCGTCACGGCCAAACAGTTCTGCGAAATCTACAGGCTCTTCGCTGAACTCAACGCCCATCACCGGCCAGTAGTTTTCCAGCGCGTGTTCCTGCCCTTTCGTCAGTCGCCCCTGGCGACGAACAAAACTACGAATCCGGCGCAGAGGGCGGCCGTTTTCATCAAATTCCGGTGAAATGACGTCGTTCTTCATAAAAGTTTAGTCTGCTGTGTTTGAGTTCTGAAAACGGGCATTATCCAAAGTTAGTTGCCGGATGCAAGTAAAGGAAGAAAGTGAGCAGCGGAAAGTTCCGGTTTACACCCCGTTGCCGCTGTGCTGCAATCTTGCCCCCGGCAATAATGAAACGGTAATCATGCAAGCGTCTCAATTTTCGGCTCAGGTTTTGAGCTGGTACGACAAATACGGGCGGAAAACGCTGCCCTGGCAAATTGACAAGACGCCTTACAAAGTATGGCTCTCTGAGGTAATGCTGCAACAAACTCAGGTTGCGACCGTTATCCCTTATTTTGAGCGCTTTATGGCGCGCTTCCCAACGGTAACGGATTTAGCCCATGCGCCGCTGGATGAAGTTCTGCATTTGTGGACCGGGCTGGGTTATTACGCCCGTGCGCGTAATCTGCATAAAGCCGCGCAGCAGGTTGTGACGCTGCATAGCGGTATATTTCCGCAAACCTTTGATGAAGTAGCCGCCCTACCTGGCGTCGGACGTTCAACCGCAGGCGCGATCCTTTCTCTCTCTCTGGGTCAGCATTTTCCGATTCTCGACGGTAACGTCAAACGCGTGCTGGCTCGCTGTTATGCTGTAAGCGACTGGCCGGGTAAAAAAGAGGTCGAAAAGAAGCTGTGGGAGCTGAGTGAGCAAGTTACGCCGGCCCAGGGTGTTGAGCGTTTTAATCAGGCGATGATGGATTTAGGCGCCATGGTCTGTACGCGCTCAAAACCTAAATGTTCCCTGTGTCCGTTGGAAAATGGCTGTGTGGCGAGCGCCAATGCAAGTTGGGCGCTGTATCCCGGTAAAAAGCCCAAACAGACGCTACCGGAACGAACGGGCTATTTTTTACTGATGCAGCATGATGACGAAGTGCTGCTTACACAGCGACCGCCCAGCGGCTTATGGGGTGGTTTATACTGTTTTCCGCAGTTTGACGACGAAGATGGACTGCGCAACTGGCTGGCGCAACGACAAATTAACGCAGATAATCTGACTCAACTTAATGCGTTTCGCCATACCTTTAGCCATTTCCACTTAGATATTGTGCCTATGTGGCTTCCCGTGTCTTCATTCACCTCATGCATGGATGAAGGCAACGCGCTCTGGTATAACTTAGCGCAACCGCCGTCGGTCGGACTGGCGGCTCCCGTGGAGCGTTTGTTACAGCAATTACGTGCCGGTACACACGTTTAACGTACCGGACGATAGAGAGGACTTTTTATGAGCAGAACGATTTTTTGCACTTTCCTGCAACGCGAAGCAGAAGGCCAGGATTTTCAGCTGTACCCGGGCGATCTGGGAAAACGCATTTATAACGAGATTTCTAAAGAAGCATGGGCGCAATGGCAGCATAAACAGACCATGCTGATTAACGAGAAAAAACTCAATATGATGAACGTCGAACACCGTAAGTTACTGGAACAGGAGATGATTAACTTCCTGTTTGAAGGTAAGGATGTGCATATTGAAGGCTATACGCCAGAATCATAAGAACCGTTGCCGGATGGCGCTGCGCTTATCCGGCCTACGTTTTAATCTGGTCCTTGCAAACAACAAACACAACACGCACTCCCGGAATGATGAAAAAATTTCTCGCGCTTGCCGTTATTGCGCCGTTGCTCATCTCCTGTTCCAGTTCGACCAAAAAAGGCGATTCCTATAACGAAGCCTGGGTCAAGGATACCAACGGTTTTGATATTCTGATGGGGCAATTTGCCCATAATATTGAGAATTTGTGGGGATTTAAGGAAGTGCTGATTGCGGGTCCGAAGGACTACGTCAAGTATACCGATCAGTATCAAACCCGCAGCCACATCAACTTTGATGACGGTACGATAACCGTCGAGACCATTGCCGGGACAGATCCCGCTGGACACCTGCGTCGAGCGATTATCAAGACATTGCTGATGGGCGATGATCCGGGTTCTATCGACCTCTATTCCGATGTCGACGACATTAAGATTTCCAAAGAGCCATTCCTGTACGGACAGGTGGTTGATAATACCGGCCAGCCCATTCGTTGGGAGGGGCGTGCCACCAACTTTGCCAACTACCTGCTGCAAACACGACTTAAAAGCCGCAGCAATGGCCTGCGTATCATCTATAGCGTGACGATCAATCTGGTGCCGAACCACCTTGATAAGCGCGCGCATAAATACGTCGGTATGGTGCGTCAGGCTTCACGTAAGTACGGCGTCGACGAGTCGCTGATTCTGGCTATCATGCAAACCGAATCCTCGTTTAACCCGTATGCGGTGAGCCATGCCGATGCGCTGGGACTGATGCAGGTGGTACAGCACAGCGCCGGGAAAGATGTGTTCCGCTCGCAAGGGCGCTCAGGCACACCAAGCCGTAGCTTCTTGTTTGACCCGGCCAGCAACATTGATACCGGTACGGCCTATCTGGCAATGCTCAACAATGTCTATTTGGGTGGTATCGATAATCCGACCTCACGTCGCTATGCGGTAATCACCGCGTATAACGGCGGCGCGGGCAGCGTGCTGCGCGTGTTCTCGAACGATAAAATTCAGGCCGCGAATATCATTAACAGCATGTCTCCAGGTGACGTTTATCAAACGCTGACCACCCGACATCCCTCTGCTGAATCACGCCGATACCTTTACAAGGTCAATTCCGCACAAAAATCCTATCGACGCCGCTAATGTATTCCTCTTCAGCCCCCTAAAACGGGGGCCTGAAGCACCAAAAATGTTAACTCCATCACTCTTTTGCTTTGCAATCAGAAATTGTTTGCAAATATTTGTCACAGGTAACAAAAAAAGAGTGCCTCTCATTGATAGAATCACATCATATAGCCACGGCAAATGTGCCTTTTAAAACATTCATCCGCATTACGGTGTGAGGAAATTAACATGAATCTTAAGCTGCAGCTGAAAGTTCTCTCGTTTCTGCAGTTCTGCTTATGGGGTAGTTGGCTCACTACCCTCGGCTCCTATATGTTTGTCACCCTTAAATTCGATGGTGCATCCATTGGCGCGGTGTATAGCTCGCTGGGGATCGCCGCCGTGTTTATGCCAACGCTGTTAGGGATCGTGGCCGATAAATGGATCAGTGCGAAGTGGGTTTACGCCCTTTGCCACCTGGTCGGCGCAGGAACGCTGTTTGCCGCAGCCGAAGTCACCACGCCAGGGGCCATGTTCTTTGTGATCTTGCTTAACTCCCTGGCCTATATGCCAACACTGGGGCTAATCAACACCATCTCCTACTATCGCCTGCAATCTGCCGGGATGGATATCGTTACTGACTTCCCGCCAATTCGTATCTGGGGCACCATCGGCTTTATTCTGGCGATGTGGGCAGTGAGCTTCTCCGGCTTTGAACTGAGCCATATGCAGCTGTACATCGGTGCGACATTGTCCCTGGTACTGGTACTGTTCACCCTGACGCTGCCGCATATTCCGGTTGCCAATCAGCAGAAAAACCAGAGCTGGACATCAATGCTCGGTCTGGATGCTTTCGCGCTGTTTAAAAACAAGCGTATGGCGATTTTCTTCATCTTCTCAATGATGCTGGGCGCAGAGCTGCAGATTACCAATATGTTTGGTAACACCTTCCTGCACAGCTTCGATAACAACCCGCTGTTCTCCGGTAGCTTTATCGTGGAACACGCATCGGTGATGATGTCGATTTCACAGATTTCCGAGACGCTGTTTATCCTGACCATCCCGTTCTTCTTAAGCCGTTACGGTATTAAGAACGTGATGCTTATCAGTATTGTGGCGTGGATGCTGCGCTTCGGCCTGTTTGCCTACGGCGATCCAACGCCGTTCGGTACCGTGCTGCTGGTTCTGTCGATGATTGTTTACGGCTGCGCCTTCGACTTCTTCAACATCTCTGGTTCTGTGTTCGTGGAGAAAGAAGTACGCCCTGAAATCCGCGCCAGCGCACAGGGTATGTTCCTGATGATGACCAACGGCTTCGGTTGTATTCTGGGCGGACTGGTGAGCGGTAAAGTCGTTGAACACTATACGCTGAACGGTATTACCGACTGGCAGACCGTGTGGTTGATCTTCGCAGGTTACTCGCTGGTTCTGGCTTTTGCCTTCGTTGCGCTGTTTAAATACAAACACGTACGCGTTCCAGCAGGCACCCAGACTATCGCGCACTAACGTTTACGCAGAGAAAAGCGGGTTGCCAAAAGGTAACCCGCTTTTTTTGCACTTACTTCACCACATATCCATACAGACGCTTAATACCGTCTGCATCCGTTTCACTGTAAACTCCTTGCAGCTCCGGCGAGAAGCCTGGCAGCAGGTTTACGCCCTCTTCCAGCGCCAGGAAATATTGCTGTACCGCCCCACCCCATACTTCGCCCGGTACCACGCACAGCACGCCCGGAGGATAAGGCAGCGCACCTTCCGCCGCAATGCGGCCAGCTGCTTCACTAATCCGCACCAGTTCAACATCACCACGGATAAAAGCGCTGTTCGCATCCTGTGGGTTCATCGCCACGGCAGGTAAACTTTCCTGACGGAACATCGCTTTTTGCAGATCTTTCACATCAAAGCTGACGTACAGTGAGTGCATCTCCTGGCACAGTTCACGCAGCGTGTAATCCCGATAGCGTACCGGATACTTGTTGAAGATAGTGGGCAGCACATCTGCCAGCGGCGTATCGTCTTCAATATGCTGCTCAAACTGCGCCAGCATCGCCACCAGTTGCGCCAGTTTCTCTGCGCTTTCTGCCGGGGTCAGCAGGAACAGAATCGAGTTAAGGTCGCATTTCTCCGGCACGATGCCGTTTTCACGCAGGTAATGCGCCAGAATCGTCGCCGGAATACCAAACTCGGTATATTGCCCGGTTTGTGAGTCAATGCCCGGAGTGGTTAACAGCAGTTTGCAAGGATCGACGAAATACTGGTCGCGCGCGTAGCCGGAAAAACCATGCCATTTAGCACCTGGTTCGAAGCTAAAGAAGCGGCGCTCGCTGGCAATCACCTGCGTCGGATAGCTTTCCCACGGTTTGCCATCAACTACCGGGGGAATAAACGGCTGAATCATCTTGCAGCGGGTAAGAATCGCTTTACGGGCCTCAATGCCCAGCGTCACACACTCCGCCCATAGCCGACGGCCGCTCTCGCCTTCATGGATTTTGGCGTTAATGTCCAGCGCCGCAAACAGCGGGTAAAACGGACTGGTGGAAGCATGCAGCATAAATGCATTATTCAGACGCTTATGCGGGCAGAACCGCGCCTGACCGCGAATATGGTTATCCTTTTTGTGGATCTGCGAAGTTTGCGAGAATCCGGCCTGCTGTTTGTGTACCGACTGGGTGACAAAGATCCCCGGATCGTTAGCATCGAGATCCAACAGCAGCGGTGACCCATCGGCCATCATCGGAATAAATTGCTCGTAACCGACCCATGCAGAGTCAAACAGGATGTAATCACACAGATGACCGATCTTGTCGATCACCTGCCGGGCATTGTAGATCGTACCGTCATAAGTGCCGAGCTGAATGATCGCCAGACGGAACGGGCGCGGTTGTTCTGCCTTTTGCGGCGAAATATCACGAAGTTGCTGGCGCAGATACTCCTCATCAAAGCAGTGCTCGTCAATGCCGCCAATAAAGCCAAACGGATTACGCGCCGCTTCCAGATACACCGGCGTCGCACCCGCCTGGATCAGCGCACCGTGGTGGTTCGACTTATGGTTATTACGGTCAAATAGCACCAGATCGCCGCGCGTCAGCAGCGCATTGGTTACTACTTTATTGGCCGCAGAGGTCCCGTTCAGCACAAAGTAGGTTTTATCCGCGTGGAAAACTTTCGCAGCAAATTTCTGCGCATGTTTCGCCGAGCCTTCATGAATCAGCAGATCGCCAAGCTTAACGTCGGCGTTGCACATATCCGCGCGAAACAGATTCTCACCAAAGAACTCGTAGAAATGGCGCCCCGCGGGATGCTTTTTAAAGAACTCACCGTGTTGATGTCCTGGGCAGGCAAATGTGCTGTTCCCCATCTCGACATACTGAGTCAACGTGTCATAGAACGGCGGCAGCAAATCTTCTTCATACTGACAGGCAGCAGACTCCAGCTCCAGCCAGTCCTGCGCCTGACCGCGAATGACCGCATTCACGCCCGCCGGCAGATCAACATCCGACTCTGCGAACAGAAACACGGGTATATGAAAACCGGTGCGTTTCAGCAAAGCAAGGATCCCGCTGCGGCTATCCGCAACGGTAATGACGACTGCCGCAACGTCAGTAAAATCAGTACTGTCCAGCGACACCACCTGACGATGGCTGGACAGACGAGAAACCAGTTCTCCACTGGCGGCAATTTTCATTGATTTCATAAGCGCAATAACCCGTTTCGGGAAAATCAAAAGTCCCGGACAAAGCCACATTGCTTTGCCCACGAAATGACAGGTCAAACTGGTTACCAGCCCCGACCGCCAGACATCAGTAAAAGCAGATAGCCTCTGATTTTACTGTTATCCTGCAGTGAGCGTGCGCTGCCCTCACCGCATGGTGGGAGCGTAAAGATAAGTCGCAGGAAGGGGCAAACGTCGCGCAAAAAGGCGATGTTGAAGGCGATGTAGGGGGAGTAATATCATCCCAGGCAGCCCCATTCAGACAGGAGAAAATTCGCGCAATCATGGCACCTTTCACTTTCAGGCGCAAGATAAAATCCGGAGCCTGAACCTCACAGATAAACAAGCATTTCGCCTGTCAATCGCGGCATAATAATGCAATCTGAAAACATATTTTACCCAGAGAATTGCCTTTAGCATCAAGACGATAATGGGTATGCAGGAGCAAACGTGGTAATTGGACCCTTTATTAATGCTGGCGCCATTTTATTTGGTGGTGTTCTCGGCGCACTACTCAGCCAGCATTTACCGGAACGCATTCGTGCCTCCATGACCTCCATATTCGGACTGTGCTCTTTGGGAATTGGTATTTTGCTGGTTATCAAGTGCGCTAACCTACCGGTGATGGTCCTGGCTACGTTAGTCGGTGCATTAATTGGCGAGTTCTGTTATCTGGAAAAAGGGATCAATACCGCGGTTGCCAAAGCGCAGCAGCTTTTCACCCGGTCGGATGCCAACACCACACACGAATCCTTCATCCAGAGCTATGTGGCCATCATCGTGCTATTTTGCGCCAGTGGTACCGGGATCTTCGGGGCGATACATGAAGGGATGACCGGCGACCCGAATATTTTAATCGCGAAGTCGTTTCTTGATTTCTTCACGGCCATCATTTTTGCCTGTTCATTAGGTATCGCGGTATCGGCAATTTGTGTACCAATGCTGGCAATCCAGCTAACGCTTGCCACCTGCGCAGCACTTATTTTGCCCCTGACGACGCCAGCCATGATGGCCGATTTCAGCGCCGTAGGTGGACTGCTGTTGTTGGCAACCGGTTTACGTATTTGTGGAATCAAAATGTTTGCGGTTGTGAATATGCTTCCTGCCCTTCTGCTGGCAATGCCGCTTTCCGCCGCGTGGACGGCATTTTTTGCCTGAGAATGCGTGCAATAGCAACAATGTGGTGATAGATTGTGCAGTCTGCGTTGATTTGAAGAAATTTCGTTGACGAAACGAAGCGAATCGGTTTTAATGCGCCTCGTTGCCCGGATAGCTCAGTCGGTAGAGCAGGGGATTGAAAATCCCCGTGTCCTTGGTTCGATTCCGAGTCCGGGCACCACTATTTAAAGAACCCGCCCAAAAGGCGGGTTTTTGCTTTTGGCGAAACGGACTCTTCATCGAACTTCGTTCGATTATTCGCCGCCAGCGGCTCACCCCTTCGGGGCCAGCGCGACAAGCGCGCTGTTCAACGCTTACAGCGTTAGTCCGAGTTCGGGCATCACTATTTAAAGAACCCGCCCAAAAGGCGGGTTTTTGCTTTTGGAGAATAGTCACTATTCTCTCCTCACCGAACTTTGTTTCAACAGCGCATAACGATTAAGAAGCTGATTAATCCGCATATCAAGTTGCTGATACAAAGCGGGTGATACACTTCCCTGCTTTTTTAACTCCTCATCAATTTGACGCAATAACTCTTCTGTCGGCGGCGATTGGTCAAGCTGGCGGCGGATAGTGAAAATGGCTGATTTCAGCTCCGAACCCGTCAGATATTTACCTTTACGTTCATCAAGCGAATTTAGCTGGGCAGTTAACGCCTCCAGCCCCTGCTGGGCATGATGCCAGTTTTGCAGAGCACTTTCCGGCAACGCTTCCGTGTTTAACTGTTTCTGTAATCCGCTGGCGAATACCGTAGTCTGCGATTCTTCCGGCCACAGGATGACTAATTGCTGTGCTAATGATGCGGCATATTCTCTTGACCACAAAGGTGACAGGCGATGTAAAACGTCCAATTGCCCTTGCGTTGCGGCGATTAATTCCTGTTTCTTCTCTTTCAAATCTGAGGAATGTTTCAATGTGGACAATTGTTCAGGTGTCAGCCCCCGTGGCAATGGCTGAACCAGTTCAAATCTGTCGTCCCACATAGGGCTGATACCAAGAAAAGTGCCTGTACTCACCACTGCCGTAGCCATGACACCGATGGCGAATCCCAACCACATTCGCCGGGGTCGATGAACGCTTTGAGTAGCAAACTCCGCTGCGCTTGATTGATCGGGCGACGATGCTTCATTAACCACAAAGACCAACTGTGGCAAAGACTTCTCAGCGTGATTAGTCGTACCTGAAGCCGGTATCATCACAGCGGTGGATCCCGAATCCGCTTCAGACTTCTCCAGGCGTAAAGCTGCGTTATGCATCCAGGTAACGACAGCCTCCATTTTACTAAGCGCTTTCAATTCAAGCCGTTGCAGCACTGCGCAGGCATGTTTTAAACTTTGTTCAACCCGATACACTTTTGATAAATCAGCATATGACAGCGTTAGGGTACGCAATTCTTGCTGTAAGCGGACAGACAACCATGCCAGGATCTCAACGCGGGCATGGGTTTGCTGTGGCCATATTGCACTCCAGTGATGCGTCAGTAATGCTTCCAGAAGTTCCGTGCTTTCGGCAAGTCCCTCCAGTCCCGCATTACGTATTCTGGCGACGGTGTACCAGGCAAGTGTTTGCAGTTCGACTCCGTTATGACGAAACAGCGCCAGGCTTAACTGTTCAACCTTTTGCCAGTCAACGTCCGGACGCGCAGGGTGAGTCAGCTTGCTAATTTCATCGCGTAATTGCCCAAACTCCATGAAAGCACGTGGATCTCCCCCGGTGCTGATGCGATTCTTTTCCATGTCAGTACACTCCAGTCTCAAGCCAACCCTGCCTCTTGAGGTGCCGAATCAGAACCCGCCCCTCAGGGGTAAAATCAGTGCCATAGCGAACAATGCCCAGGTCTTGCAGTTCAGCATCAATGGAATAACGCAAATGTCCCGGTGTTTCCTGCTCCTGCATCGTTACCTGAATTCCTTTTAGCCGCGGTTCATACTTCAACAAAACCTGAGAAAGCGTGCTGATAAGCTGATGTGCTGTTCCCGGCATACCCTGGAGGATTTTGGTCATATCCGGCAGACCATAATCGGGTAAATGTTTGAGGCTACCGGCACGAGTATTCAAAATGCGCTGCATATTATCGAGGACGGACAAGATGACCTGCGTATTTTCGCTGACTGCGAGCAAAGGAAAACCACCGGAAAAATTACCCAGCAAGATGTCATAAAGAGAAGGCTGTTTAATCATTACTCATCCTCCGGCATCAGGAGAACCAGAGCCTGAGAATTTAATTCAATCACTCGCGCCTTATCAGGATCGAGATCTTCACGACGTAATACCACACGCCATGAATCTTCAGACTGATCGGGAGAAATAAACATTCCCGCCACGGCAACATATTGCGCTTCGTTTTCGAATGGAATATCGACAGCTACGCTTTCACCTGGTCGTACCCTAACATCTTTCTGAGCCAATAAATCTGCTTTCACCACCGTACTATCTTGCGCAAATAAGGACTGATAATTAGCCGAGTCAAATGCTTTTCGATCTTTGAGTTGGTAAATACGCACGACCGTCGAAAGCGCTATGCCCTGCGCATTTTTATTTGCGGCTTCTCTGGCGGAAAGATCCAAATGCAGGGTTTTAATTTCCTTATAAAAAATCGACTTCGTTAATGACACGGTACCTTCAGATACTTTTTGTGTCAGACCACACCCAGTAACTAAACTGACCATTCCGGTTATTACGGCAAAATTAATAGCGATAATCGCCAGTCTCATCGGCTTCCCTCCGTTGAACATGTTGAGTAAGGCTCTGCCAAAGCCCAAGCTTAATTGTTATAAATTGATTCTTAGCTTCCTGGTTATCCAGACGCATCACAGCCGTGCGGCCAAGCTGAACTGCGTGCTCGCTTTTATTACTGGTAAGATGAGCATCCGGAAGCACCGATCGAGGAATGCGTAATTGCAGTCTCGCATTCACTCTGGCACCTAAATAAACATGCATCAGCGCGAGAAAATCATGGTAAAGCTGGCCACCCGGTAACCATTCGCGAGCTTCATCAGGAACGTCCGTTGTAAGCGTAATTAGCACCTGACTGTTAATATCTACGGCGCTACTTCCCATCACCGGACGAGAATGGAGGCTAACGGGTTGCCGCACACTCATTTTTAACGCCTTATCCAGCAGGATTAAGCGTTTATCATGAGGGGCCACGGTGGTATTTGTTGTTGGCGATAATAAAGAAACCAGCGCGGATATACCTTCTGCCGTACGCGTTGGCATTCTCATTATTCCCAGCAGCGCCAAAAAGCGCGATATCGGGGTAGCTGTTTGTATGGCGCACCCCTGAATTCCCAGCCCAGTCAACCCCAGCAAATATTGTGATGTTTCATCTGTTCCGCCTGGTCGAAAAGTCGCTGGATAGCTGTATTTACGCCAGATTCGATAAAACTGCGTAATTAAGCGATGGTTAAAAATATCCAGAAACTCAGCGGCAACGTCCGCACCTTCCTGACGCTGGGCAATATCATCCTGATAGGTTGTCGGCAGCGGCGATTCCACGCCATACAGCCCCATAAAAGTGACACGAACCGTTGGTGGAAGTGTGGGTTGCTGCGGATCATATTCTGCACTTTTTATTTCACCCGCCGGGAATCCCATCCCCGGATGAGGGCGAAAACGAATGGTATCGAAACGTGGGCTTTGTTGGCTTCCGGGACAGGGCGCTTGTGGATCCCACTGTTCCAGCAACTGACAGAAACGATAAAAATTAGTACGGGGTAGGTGTTCGCCAAGGCTCGTTAGCAACCGGGTAGTCGCTGATTGTGATTCTCTTTCCATCGCAAGCTTTTCCCTGCCGGCTGTATGATTAAAGTAAGCTGATTAAACAAATGAATATCCGCATACAATGCAAAAAAGCGGTTAAGCATTTCACCAAACAGATGAATATCGCCTTCGCCTGTAAATCCGTTTTCATCAAGCGTTACTTCGATGTCCACACCACGGAGTAGAAATCCTTTTTCAAAGCGCTGTATTTCATGTTGTTGAACATCCATGATCGCATCCAGACGACGATAATTAAGTTCATCATCCTGCCAGTTATAGAGAGACAACGTTCCTTTAAGCACTTCAGCGCTGGCCATCATATTCAGAAAGCTGGATCCCAGGTGACTCAACACTCGCCAGTGAAAACGATCCTCAGCGGGAGGGTAAGCAGGTAGCGTCGGTTTAGACAGATTGCGAACGGCAAGCGGCGTCTGGAGTATCTGCTCACAACGATTGAGCAATGTACTTTGCAAAGCTCGCCGCGGTAGCTGACCGTTTGTTCCGGTCACTTTCAAAGACAAGGTTTCATACTCAGCAAGGCGATCCCGCTCCCAGGCATCTCCCCCGAGGATCAGCCATGTATCATATAATCCGGATACGCCGCGTCTGACACGAGTATGGTAATAACGCTCAGGTGCATTACGGCGCATCATGCCTCCCTTGTGGCGAAAACTGGTGAAAGGGGCATAAACGGCGTTACGCGTTCGCTGTGATCCTGAAACCGCATCGACTGCAAAAATTTCCGTGTGGCCATCTTGCAACCTTCGCGGACGCAGCAAATATTCGCTTTCCAGACCATTAACTACCAGCGGATCGGCTTCGATAGTGAAAAGATTAATAACCGGAACACAATGAAGACGAATGTTTTCACTCCCCACAGGAAGCTCAGAATCCCACTGTTGAGTCAGTATCGCTTCTATTTCAAAGCAGTCTATCCCCTCAGGAAACGATATTTCTTCCAGACCGTTAAGATGGACAAACATAAATTTTTCGCGGAACGTAAAATACTCAAGCAACAATTGCCAGCCGCCAAACGCCGTATCGCCTTTTGGCCACAAACTGTCTTCATCGGCAAATCCGCCCGGGGAAAAGTAACCCTCCAGTCGAATACGTTCTACGCTGTTGGGGAGTCTCAAATAAAGAGAAGCCAGACGCTTTGTCAAAGCAAGGTGCAGCGCGTGGGTCACCGGCGCGTCACCGCTGAGGTAAAGGCTGAGGTGCGTCAGATCGGTTTGCGACCAGTCCATCTGTGGATTGCACTTTATTCGCATACGGATGACCGAGCGCCCATCAGGTTCGGCATCGATTTTCACCGCCGCGACAGACAGCGGATTAAGTGTGACGGGCTGAGTAGTACGATACTGACATACCGTTTTTTTAGGGCCAACGGGCTGTGACAATACGCCAAACTTCGCGTTAATCCGCTCACTCATTTTTAGCACATCAATATCTGGTAAAAGCTCGACAATACTTAAGGAGGGAATGGTACGTAAATAATGTGGCCACAGCAGACTCATCAACCCTTCGGTAAATTCAGGGAGATGATCGTCTATTTTGGCGCGCAATCGCCCCATCGAAAATGCAAAACCTTCAAATAACCGTTCCACATAGGGATCGGGAATGCCGGCTTTATCCAGATCCAGCATCGCTGCACGATCCGGATGCGCCTGCGCAAACTCTTTTGCCGCTTCCCTTAAATAACGCATTTCCGCGTCATAATAACGCAGAGTTAAATCTTCCATTTTACAGTTCGCTTATTTTGTTTTAACCGCACAAAACGGCGGCTCTGGCGGGATCAATGGCGACCAAACCGGACAACAGTGAGTCCATCTCTGGTGCCAGACGCGCTTTGTCACTTTCACTGCGGCTGGCTTTTAAACGCAAAAGTTTCAGCCGTCGCGCTTTAACTTCAAACAGCAGCTCAGGCTCCCATTGTTTGAGAGTGAGAGAGTGTGCTGTAGTATTCAATTCCCCAAGCAAATGCAGCGCGAGATCGTTGCGCCCACATTGTTCTGTCAGACGGGCCATCAACAGCTGGCGTAACCAACGCTGTCGACGTGAAACAATACCTGGTCGTGCCTGAACCCAGGCGAGCGCGGCTTCAACGCCTTCGCTATCCGCTAACGTCAAAGCTTCGCTTTCAAGAAGCAGAATATCGTCGTCCGTTCCTGCACTAGCCGCAGCGACTTTTTCAGTATGCCAGTCACTTTCCTGTAGCACGTCACGGGCTATCCACTCACGCGTGACATCATCGGCAAAGGGAGTCCCATCGTTAAACGCCAGCGTTTCCAGACCCGGCATCCGATGTAGCAGCATTTTCAGATCGCTGATAATAATCCCGGCATTTTTATCCCAAGGCGATCCCGCCCTCATTAATGCCTGATGAAGGTACCATTGCACGTCCAGCCAGAAATGATTCACTCCCTCAACAAATAAGCTGTCCGTTAACTCAATCAGTTCAGTCCAACTTTGCTGCAAATACAGACGTTTGAGCTGCGCGCGATAATCACTCTTGGGCGGTACCAGGCGCGTACGTCCGGCGCCATCTGGCGGTGGAAGCTGGCTGACCGTATCGAGCCGCACGCTTTTCATCAAATGATGCGCCGCCAGCCAACCATCCGGCTGATCGCTTAAGTATTTCGCCAACACCCGCGCCTGCTCCAGCAGCTCACGGCCAGAGGCAATACCTTTGAGGACGGGGGTTTCTGCGCTGTGCCGACTGGGTTGAGCACTGATATTTTGCGGCACCAATGCCTGAGCCCCGCCAGATTGGACCAGACGGTTCTCCAGCGCGCTATACAGCCCCCCAAGCCCAGGACGAATACTCTCCTCTCGCTGGCTAAACTGCTGCTCAAGCAGCATCAGCGCACCGGCGATCCGTTGCGCGTCAGGTCGTGAAACTTCGGGAAAACGCGCCAGACTATCCAGCATCCTCCCGCCTGCCAGCCATTCAAGGGCGGCCTTATGGCTGTTGGCTCTTAAAGGATGGAGAGAATCGCCATATTGCTGCATCAGGCCAGCCAGCAAAATCAGACCATCCGCCAGGCCGGACTCACCATCCTGATGCAAACGCGCCCATGTGTAGTACGTGACAACACGGACATCCTTACAGGTGTGGATCAGGATTTTTTCCGCAAGCTCAATGATGAGATCCGTTTGTGCGCCAGAAAGTTTATTCACCTCCTCTCGCATATGCTGAAAATCATCGTCATAGCCTGGATCTTCACCACCGGGGTTGGCAGCTGAAATGGGCAATAGCCAGTTTTGCCATAGCGCAGTCTGCGTTTGCGCCTGTTCCATTAGTTGCTGTTGTTCATCTGGCGAAGCCGTGCTGGCAGCCAATAGACGTTTCAGAGCGCTCATTCTTCTTCCTCTGAGGAAATCTTGCCGCTAACAACAAAAATTGCTTCTGGTAGTTCAAAGTCGCGGAGTTTGAGTAATGCGAGCGGACCTTCACCGGCTTCAGTTCGCAGGGTGTAGTTCAGCGGCAATCCATCCTGCGCAGTCCAGCGCAGGTTAAAACCGCTACTCACGCCAGCGTTATCGGTTATCTCCGCTTTCTCAAGCAGTCGGATCCACCCCCAGGTACCGGGGTTATCTGAGTAGATTCGGGTTCCCGAATTGGTGCTCACCCAGCTTAGGGTTGCCCCTGACGCTTGCGTATCAGCAGGCCAGACAACGTTTTTCCACGCTGGCATCTGATTAACGTAAGTGAGTTTCTGCCCATCCAGCACGAGGTCAGTCTGCATCACGTCCCGCGCCGTTCCGGGACGCAGTTCAAAACGCATCCCGGCTTCTCCACGAATAAATGCGACATCCGCAATTTGACTGAGTTGGTCCATCGCCTCGAGAAACGCCGGATTAAACTCCAGCCCCTGAGCATTCACCGTGTCGGCAACCCAGTGACTTCCCTGTTTATGCAGCACACCGCTTAAATGACTTTCGAGAAAATGCGGGATTCGGCCATTATCGCTTCGCAGATATTGCGCCAGCAGCGGCAGAGAAGCCTCGCTGCCAACATCGCGAAACGGATAACGTCCGCCGAACGCGGTGTTCCAGTCATTCACAATCAGCGCCTTCCATTGCGCATTCAGGCCCGCCGCGGTGGGTTGCAACACCTGCTGCCATGACTGCTCCAGTGGCTGAACAAACATAGTTTGACCAAATCCACTCCATGCTTGCCCCAGACTGGCAGCCACCAGATTGCCATAGTCACGCGTGGTGGTGAGATCGATGGTTTTACCCTGAAACACCGTTTGCGCCAAGGCCTGGCTCATGCCTTGCGGATCGGCTGCGTTAGTAATCTGCTGGAGTTTCAGCCTGACCTGCGTTACCCGGGTCAGGTAGGTTTGCAGACTCAGATGACTGATATCCTGCCCAGCCGATTGTTCATCCATCAATGCCAGGATTGGCGAGAAGGTACTCGCCATAGGGCCTTCTTCCCGCGCATGTTGGTCAATGATTTGATTTTCTTTGGTGTTAAATAGATCCTTTGCCGACTTCACCAGTGAGTCCGACAGCGCTTCTCCGGTTAACCCTGTTCGTCCCTGAACGGCGAGCGTATTCATTAACGCAACCAGAGGAGACTGACGGATATCTGCAATCAACGTGAGTTGATCGATAGCATCACTTAGCGTCTGGGTGCGCTTCCAGCGAATACTGTTGAGAAAATCCAGCCAGTTGTCGGCAAAATCCGTGAAGTAACGCTCGCTAAGACGCACCTTTAAGGCCTGTGGAGAGAGAGGGTCACTTGCAGAATGCGTATCATCTCCCAGCACCTGATCCATTTCTTCCCGACGGTTGTTTACGATTTTCTCAATGGCGGGCAAAACCTCCTCTTCCCAGGCTTTGCGGGTATACACGCCAGCAACCGAACTGTGGGTATAAAATACGTGCTCTGCCCGGGTATCGCCGGTCATGTCTTCCAGACGAAGATCGGTGTAATGCGGCGTTACCTGTTCAATGATTTTCTGATACAGGGCGGCTTCGCCATTGCGGATCCCCATCTGACGAATTAACAGCGTTCGCACCTGGCTAATAAGATTTTTATCGGCTGCTATCTTCCATTCAGGATGCGCCTGAAGGTTCTCTCCCCAGAATTGCCAGAGCCCAGGGCCAACGCCCTGCCATGATGCGCGCGAAATACCCGCTCGCTCCGGCCAGTCTTGCATCAGCGCCTGACTAAAAAATGACGCCTCCATCTGCTCAGGCCGCGAAAGCATCAGATACATTTTCAACTGGTTGTAGGCGATCTTTGCCTGGGCGGCAAACTGCGGGCTGTCTGGAGCCAGTCGGGTTAAAGCCGTTAATTCCTGGGTAAGATGTTGGGCGGCTTCATCACGCAGGAGCGGAATAGCGATACGCGTATAGCGCGGCCATAGTGCATCCAGCAGAGCATCATTTTGGCTTAAGCCGAAACGGTAGTACCACGGCGTCCCATTCTGCTGACGCCAGCGAAGCATGCCTGGCGTTTGCTGCAGAGCAGACAGCGCCGTAAGACGCTCGGCGAGCGGTTTATCCGCACCGCCTGCCAGGCTCGCCTGGTCCAGACTTTCGCCAATCAGATTGCGATTAGCCAGAAAAGATACCACCATTCCCGCCCCCCATAGCAGCATCAAACCGGCTGTACAGACGGCCAACACGCGCATCCCTGAACGGCCTGTACGCTGTGCCTTTAGTTCAGCAGGTAACGCAGGGAGTGAATCAAGCAGCGCACGCCAGCGCTCATCACGCATCCAGGCATGCGCGATGAGCGATGAAGTATCTTCCGCATACAGGCTCATGATTACCGCCGCCAGCGGCAGAGGCCGATGCGGGCTGAAAAAAGTGGACAACGATTCGCTGATGGCTTCTGCGCCAGGCATCAGCAAATTAGCCATTTTCAGTAAGAAATTATCGCGGATATTGCGCGTAACCTGCTGCGTACCCTGCTCCGCCATCTGCATTGCCAACGAGGTCAACTGCGAACGACATAAAGCCGTGGTGCATCCTGCAGGGAACAAACATGTCGCAGAGTGCAGGGTTACGTCATCCCGGACGAATTGAGCGCCATTCAGCGACCAAAGGTATAACGGTACTCGCCAGCGGAGCGTGGTAAAAACAGCCTGAAGATGGCGGGCGGCATTATCTATTTGTTCTGCGGTTAAAGAGACAACAGGTGCCGATTGAACCAGTGTATCCTGGTGCTGAAAAGTGGGGGTTACCCATACAATCCCATCCAGCGGACGCCGATGCAGCTTGCGTATCGCATCAAACAACGAGGCATCTGGCGCTTCAGTGAGCGTACCTCCCCACATTAACACCACGCCATCCCCTTCAACCCAGCGTTGAGAGGTGAGTTTAGGTACTAATTGATCAACCTGGGAGGCATCCCCCATCACCAGCAGGATACGCGTTTTGGCGCGCCAGAGGCGGCCATAGTTATCTTTAAGTGTAGTATGGAAGTTAATGAATATATTACTATCCAATGTGGTAGTTATATTATTTCCAACATTTGTCTTATCAGCTGATTTCCATGGCAAAAAAGAATAAACAATTGATTTATATTTTAACAATGGAACATACGATATCAATACTGATTTCAGCGCATTCAACTGCCATAATTTAAAAATATAACATAGTGCTATTAAAACAGTTGTAACGACTATTATCCTTGTTGATTGGGTCCTCACCCCCAAATACTCTCCGTAGTAAAAAAGAACTACATAGCATATCAAACCAACGACAACTAAAATACATAACCGACCAAATAGCAGCAACAAGGTGGACTTCTTCATATATCTATTCCTGATTTCTAATTTTTTTAACCCTCGACAATATAATTCTTTCATCCGATTCCGATAATATTAGATCAACAGCACTCACGTTTTGTCCATTTAACAAAGAGAACATTAACATCATCCATATATCAAACTCTCCGTGAATGCCGATATATAACTCTGCATAATATTGCTCAAGGTTGTTATTATGCTCATTAAGAAGAACTGCCACCTTAGCCACATCTTTTTTATCGCTATGTTTGCCTATCAATAAATTGTCTATTATCCCAACCCTGGCCTGATAAAAAATAAGATCGTTAAGGTCTTTGAGCAGTTCACCTCCATTCGTAGAGATAGACCTATACAACCTTGCTTTCTCGAAAATATTATTCTGATTAACTAACATCGGCGGAGCAAAAAGAAAAGCACACATCCCATCACCCGTTCCATGGTGATTATCTTTGATTTCCGTTGATTTTTCCCCTACAATAATTAATCTGAATTTATCCTCTGTAACACTTAGCCATTCATTAATATTTAATACATAATCATGCAAGATAAATTCACTATTTTTAATTATATCATCAGAGAGCCCAAGTCGTTTCCAGGCCAATAAAAAAGACTGCCATGCTGAAGTCCCTGACATCTGACCAACAATAAAGCTAATAACCAGACCTTTTTCAGAAGTAATATCAATTAATCTAGCTCTCATGGGAGCCAATAACTCATGGAATAAAACAGTAGAATTAATCGATTCTGGAAAATGTAACGCCCTGGCTCCAATGGCATTGAACTCATTGACTTCAAGTAAATGAGGTATCTGCGATTCTTCTGGAAAGAGATAGCTGTAATCTACAATACTTATATAATCAGATGCCCATTCAGACCACTCACAATCAATATTAGAACTTTCCGTTGATATCATTTCATTTTTTTCAAGGGATACACCGAGTTGAAATAACCTAATTCCTAAGTATATAATGAATATTAAAAAAACACTTAGCGATATTGCAAAAGCATAATAAAGAAAATCACTATTATGAGTAATATAATAGAACAGAGTGAATAGCAGAACAATAGTTATTAGCAATAAGATAAAAACACCACTATCACGCCCCCACCTTATAGAAGGCACGGGTTGTGTTTTCTTCTTACCTGGGATATTCCAACTCATTTTAACTTACCAAATCCCGCTACAGGGAAGAGTTGAGATGACGTAACAACCGCATTGACACATGCATTTATGCACAGCTACTGGTTTTCCATCTGAGATCCACTCTGTAGCCCCCTGGATTATCTTATTTACTCCATGAAATGGAATTGGACATATAACAGTATCACCAAGCAATGCGACACCTAAACCATCGACAATTATCGTTGACGAAACTGAAATTACTTTACCACCACTACTTAATGGATCATTGAGTCTGACTAAGCCTAGAAACATAAATCCTCACTATAAAAATATAACCATTCAGATATAATCCTTTGAAAAAAACAAAAGATTATCCAACACATCTATATAATCAGATAAAGATCAGATAATAACATCCTACCTGGCAATAAATATTAGCTTTAAAATTAAACCCGCAAATAAAATTCGTCTAATAGTAATAAAACCACCATCCTGATTTAAGTAATCGAATAGATCGTCCTTGTTTCTTAAATTCTTTTATCTTTTTCTTGTCGTGTTTCAGAAGGTCAATATTGGTCACATTATCCCAGCCAGCAACAGTCAATATCTCTTCCGTCAACTGTTCTTTCGGAAAAGGATGTCGTCGCCAGATCGTCCATATTGCGGGCAGGATATACAGAAAGGTCCCCATGGTCAGGAACATCGTTACCCCGCTCACTATTTTTTCAGTAACAACCCAGCCGTCCTGGTAAATAAACACTACCAACATCGTAATAATTAACAAAATAACGACCGAAATGGGGACTTTCATCGCGTCTATTCGTGCCCGTCGTATTCCCTGGTAACACCACGGCGGCATGGTCAGCGAGCGTGCATGCGGCCGGACAAGGGCATATACCAGGTACTCCTCTCCCGCCGGCGCGGCAATCAGTTCCACTTCCTCACCTTCCCGGCAATAGGGCGCGCCCAGCCACCCTGAAAACTGCCGGCCATTGATTTCGCCCGTAACGTACCACGCCGAAGAAGGAACCCTGTCTTCATTGCTCGCCACCATGCCCTGTGCCGTTGCCGCTGACCCCGTCGAGGCCAGCACCATCGCAGCAGACGCCATGTTCTCATCCAGTCTACTGAAATATTCCCACGTCTGCGGATAGGCTTTGGTGTCAAAATAGTGCGTCAGGCAGCGCTGGTGGTAGTTTGTCACCAC